>DAVZJH010000026.1:0-10251 GCA_052272885.1 Anaerovibrio sp.
TAAAAATTGCACCTTTCTTTCATTATTATATTCGACATGAATTATATTCACAGGTTGTGAATAAGTCTCATAAAAGACCTATAATATTCTATCAAAAACACGAGGAGTTATCAACAGAAAAATGTGTAAAAATAAGGAAAGCTGCAAAATTTATCCTACGGTATTTTAGATTTATCCACAATGGTAAGGGAAAAATCCTTGACACAGGGGGTGGCTTAGTCTATAATTTTTGGTAGTTTAAATTCAATGTATAATGTTTGAATTGGGTTTGACCGGGTGATTTGCCCGTAAATATATAAGGAGGTGCACTACTTTGAAGCAGACTTTTCAGCCTAACAATCATTGGAAGAAGAAGACTCATGGTTTCCGTGAGCGCATGAAGACTAAGGGTGGCCGTCAGGTATTGGCTCGTCGCCGCGCAAGAGGCAGAAAGAAGATTTCAGCATAATATTAGGTCACCTCGGTGACCTATTTTTATTATTATGAAAGTTTCTTCTCTGGGGCAGCTGTTGGTAAATTTATCTAATGGCTGCCTGAAGAATTGCTGAAATGGAGTTTTTGTCATGTACAATTTGCCGAAGGGTCGTATTCTGCGCCGCAAAAGCGATTTTCAGAAGATTCACCGCTTCGGAAAATCTTATGCTAACAGGTATCTGGTAATGTATGTCTTTACAGCAAGCGGGCTGGAGGACAGGGTAGGTTTTGCCGCAGGCAAAAAGCTTGGCAATGCAGTTACGCGTAACAGAGTCAAACGTCTTATGCGTGAATGCTACAGGCTAAACCAGTTTAAGATTACAGAGGGTTATACTCTGTTGCTGGTTGGCCGCAAGGCAGCTACCACCGAAAAGTACGATGTTATCGAAAAGGCTTTTCTCAATTTGGGTAGAAAAGCGAAGGTATTGAAGG
Source organism: Anaerovibrio sp. (assembly GCA_052272885.1). Lineage (GTDB taxonomy): Bacteria > Bacillota > Negativicutes > Selenomonadales > Selenomonadaceae > Anaerovibrio. Next base: position 907 of record DAVZJH010000026.1, read on the forward strand.
GATGATTTCAGTTGAAAAGAGTGTTGCTTTTCCTGATAGAGGTATATCGCAGGTATATTTCTCCCTTGAAACCACCATGCTGCCGTTATATTCCCACCTGCTCGGAGTATGCGGTGGAAGCTATTAAAAAGTACGGAGCAGGCAGGGGGGGCTGGTTAGCCTTCAAGCGTATTATGCGTTGTCATCCCTTCCATGAGGGCGGGTATGATCCTGTGCCGTAGTGTAGAAACACTGAACAGCAGGCAATGGGCCTGTTGTCACCAACGAAGGACGTGTTGTTTTGGAATTTATGATGAACCTCTTTGAGCCACTGACTAGTGTTTTCCGCTTCATTTTCGAAGGGTTTTATGACATTACAGCTATGGCGGGTATTGCCAACTATGGTATTGCCATTATTTTAATGACTATTTTGGTTAAGGTATTGCTTTATCCATTAACCGCTAAGCAGGTTCGTTCTATGAAGGCAATGCAGGAGCTGCAGCCTGCATTGAAGAAGCTTCAGAAGGATTATAAAAACAATCCTCAGCTTTTGCAGCAGAAGATGGCAGAATTGTATAAGGAATCCGGAGTAAATCCTCTGGCCGGCTGTCTGCCATTGCTGATTCAGATGCCTATTCTTATGGGAGTATATTATACTCTCTATGGATATAACTATACAGGAGATCCTAATTTCCTGTGGTTGACCAGTTTGTCTGAAACAGATCCTACTTATGTACTGCCTGTTTTGTCTGCCCTGACTACCTATATTCAGCAGAAGCAGACCATGGCCAATAATGGCGGTGACAATCAGCAGATGAAGATGATGAGCTATATGATGCCATTGTTCATCGGCTGGATTTCCTTGAGTTTCCCTTCCGGTCTGGTGGTTTACTGGGTAACCATGAATATCTGCCAGATTATTCAGCAGTGGTATATGTTTAGAGGCGAGAAGTCTCAGGCAGCCAATGTAGAAAATGCTGACAACGGAAAAAAATAAGGCGAGGTAAGATTGATGGCTGTAGAGATTGAAAAAACTGGCAAAACAATTGATGATGCCAAAAGAGCTGCCCTGGAGGAGCTTCAGGTTGCAGAAAATATGGTAGAATTTGAGGTTCTGGAGGAGCCATCCAAGGGCTTTCTGGGACTGATTGGTAATAAGCCAGCCAGAATTTTGGCCCGGCTGCGGGAGCTGACTCCAGCTGAAAAGGCAGAGGAGTTCCTAGCTAGCATTTTTGAGGCCATGAAGCTGGAGGTAAGGATTGATCCTATGGATACCAGGGATGGCGTGGTTATGAACCTGATTGGTGAAAACCTTGGCATTCTCATAGGCAAGCATGGTCAGACTCTGGATTCCCTTCAGTATCTGGCAAATCTGGCTGCCAATAAGGGCCTTGTAGAGGACAAGGTTCGTATTATTCTGGATATTGAAAACTATAGAAGCCGCCGTGAGGATACCCTTCGTCGTCTGGCTATGCGCCTGGCTGACAAGGTACGCCGTACAGGTGAGAGAATTGTGTTGGAGCCTATGAACCGTCATGAGCGGAAGATTATTCACATGGCTCTTCAGAATAACTATCGGATTTCTACTTATAGCTCTGGTGAGGAGCCTTACCGCAAGGTGGTTATTGAGCTGAAGCGGGGAGGCCGTCGCGAGCGTCGGGACAGGGATTTTTCCTTTGCCCCTGTAGAGCAGGAAGAAGATTAATTCTATAGCTGATAGCTGTGAAAGGGCTGTCTGCAATCTAATTATCTATTGCGATATTGTTGCGTAATGGTATAATCTGATTGAGGCGGCTCTTTTTTTGTGTAGTAGATAGTATGTGAGGAAGATAGTATGCAGCAGGAATATACCATAAGTGCCATAGCAACTCCTGTAGGACAAGGTGGCATCGGCATTGTGCGCCTAAGCGGAGAAAAGGCTGTGGACATTGCTCAGGAATGCTTTAAGCCAGCAGCAGGAGGCAAAATATCAGACTATGAGGCCAGAAGGGCAGTTTTTGGCTATATATATAAGGAAAATGGAGATTTTTTGGATGAGGCGATATGTATCATTATGAAGGCGCCTCATTCCTATACCTGTGAGGATGTAGTGGAGCTGCAATGTCATGGGGGGCCTGTGGTATTGAAGGAGCTTTTGGCTATGACCTATAGGCTAGGATCCAAGCCCGCAGAGCCAGGGGAATTTACCAAGCGGGCTTTCTTGAATGGACGGCTGGATTTGACACAGGCTCAGTCTGTAATGGATATGATTCAGGCTAGAACTACTATGGCCAGAGAAGCTGCTGCTAATAATCTCCAAGGAAGGCTGTCAGAGCGCATTGGTGAAATGAGGCAGGAGATTTTAGGGGTAATCGCTCATTTGGAGGCATCCATAGATTTTCCAGAGGATGATATTGAGGATGTAGCTCTGGAGGATGCAGAAATGAAAGTGGAGCAGCTTCATGGAGCTGTAGAGGATTTATTGGCTTCCGCTGAAACAGGTCAAATTCTGCGGGATGGTTTGCAAACAGCTATTATTGGCAGGCCAAACGCAGGCAAATCCAGCCTATTGAATCTCATGCTGGGACAGGAGCGGGCTATTGTTACGGATGTGCCAGGTACTACCAGAGACAGTATTGAAGAATATATGAACATTGGGGGTATTCCCTTGAAGCTGGCTGATACAGCCGGTATTCGGGATACGGATAATCTTGTTGAAAAAATCGGGGTGGAAAAGGCATACAGCTATGCTCGTGAGGCGGAGCTGGTATTGGCGGTAATAGATGGCAGCCAGCCTTTGACAGAAGCCGATGATCCGATTTGGCATCTCCTGAGCCAATGCAGCGGTAAGATTATTATTATTAATAACAAGGTAGATAAGTCTCTGGAGGAAAATATTCTTACAGCAGAGGAAATCCGCCAGGAGGCGGCAAAAAAAGAGGTTGAAGATGTCTACAAAGTTATTAATCTTTCAGCCAAGCAGGGCCAAGGCCTGAAGGAGCTGGAGGAGGCCATAAAAAATCTGGTTTTTGCTGGCAAAATCAACTGCCGTGAATCTGTAATGGTAAATGATGCTAGACAGGCAGATATTCTGAGGCAGGCTATGGTACTGCTGGACCAAACCCGAATGACTCTTATGAGTGGCATGAGTGAGGATTTTGTGGTTATTGACCTGCGTTCTGCCTGGGAGAAGCTGGGAGAGATTACAGGGGAAACTCTGGATGAGGATATTATTGACGAGATTTTCAGCCGTTTTTGCATAGGTAAATAAATTGGCTGTAGAAATACTGGAGATATTATAATGAGAGATGATATATTTATTGCTGGCAGCTATGACGTAATAGTTATTGGTGCCGGCCATGCCGGGGTGGAGGCAGCTCTGGCAGCAGCCAGATTGGGCTGTAATACCATGCTGGCTACTCTAAGCATGGATAATATTGCTATGATGCCCTGCAATCCATCTGTAGGAGGTCCAGGCAAGGGACATTTGGTTAGGGAGCTGGATGCCCTTGGTGGTCAGATGGGTATTAATGCAGATGAAACCTGTATCCAGTTTAGAATGCTGAATACAGGCAAGGGGCCGGCAGTTCATGCTCTAAGAGCTCAGGCAGACAAAAAGCATTATCAGTTCCGCATGAAGGAAGTTTGCGAAAATCAGGATAATCTTGATGTGAAGCAGCTGCTGATTGATGAGCTGATTGTGGAGGATGGTTGTGTGAAGGCTGTCCGCACCGAAAATGATGAGTACTATACCTGCCGGGCGGCTATAATGGCTACTGGCACCTATCTTAAGGGTTCTATTATTATTGGCCAGCATACCCATGTGGGAGGGCCAAATGGCCAGCGTTCCGCAGAGAAATTTTCTGAATCCCTGCTACAGGCTGGCATTAAGCTGATGCGTTTTAAAACCGGTACACCAGCCAGAGTAGATAGTCGCTCCCTTGATTACAGCAAAATGCAGATTCAGCCAGGAGATGAAGAGGCACGAAATTTCTCCTTTATGAGTGACACTGAAACAAGAGAGCAGGTGCCATGCTATCTTACCTATACCAATGCTGCTACCCATAAGATTATTATGGATAATATAGATAGAGCTCCTATGGCTAATGGTCTTATAAAAGGCGTAGGGCCTAGATACTGTCCTTCCATTGAAACCAAGTTGGTAAGATTTCCAGATAAGGAGCGGCATCAGCTGTTTTTGGAGCCAGAGGGCTTGCATACCAATGAGGTTTATGTTCAGGGCATGTCCACCAGTCTGCCCATGGATGTGCAGATAGACTTCCTTCACACTATTCCAGGGCTGGAGCAGGCCAAAATGATGCGGCCAGGCTATGCCATTGAATATGATTGTATTGACCCTTTACAGCTAAAGCCTACCTTGGAATTTAAAAAGATTCAGGGATTTTTCTCTGCTGGTCAGTCCAATGGTACCTCAGGCTATGAGGAAGCTGCAGCTCAGGGGTTGATTGCCGGTATTAATGCTGCTATGAAGCTGCAAGGAAAAAAGCCACTGGTATTGAAGCGTTCTCAGGCCTATATTGGGGTATTAATTGATGATTTGGTAACTAAAGGCACCAGCGAGCCTTATAGAATCATGACCTCCCGGGCGGAGTATCGTCTGCTGCTGCGACAGGATAATGCAGATATGAGATTGACACCTATCGGTCGTCAGCTGGGGTTGGTACAGGATGATAGATGGGAAAGATTTCAGGCTAAGAAGCAGGCTATTGATGAAGCCTTGGAGCTTTTGAGAAATACTATTATTAATCCTAGTCAGGATATGCTGGCCAAGCTATCTGAGGCTGGCATTGGGGAAATTAAAAACAGTCAGAGCCTGTATGATTTGCTGCGGCGGCCTGATGTGAGCTATGATGCCATTCAGCCAGTTTTTGGTTTGCCTATATTGGCAGATGAGGTCAAGAAGCAGGTAGAAATTACTATTACCTATGATGGCTATATTCAGAAGCAGTTAGAGCAGGTTGCGAGAATGGAAAAGCTGGAAAGCAAGGCTATACCAGAGGAGCTGGATTATGATAATGTGCCTAATCTAAGAGATGAGGCCAGAGAAAAGCTAAAGGATATCCGGCCAATTTCCTTGGGGCAGGCAGGCCGTATTTCTGGTGTATCTCCAGCAGATGTATCTGTATTGATGATTTATTTGGAGCAGCAAAGACGACAGAAGGGGGAGAGCTGATGGAGTTTCGGGATTATCTTCAGGAGGCAGCAGAGGCCTATGGCCTTTGTCTTACAGAAAGAATGGTGGAGCAGTTTAATCTTTACTATGAGCTGCTGCTGGAATGGAATGAAAAAATCAATCTGACAGCTATTACTGACCCCAAGGAGGTCGCTATCAAGCATATGATAGATTCCCTTAGCTGTTTGGATGAAAAGGTATTTCCCCAGGGCGCAGCTGTTATAGATGTAGGTACTGGAGCGGGCTTTCCAGGTATTCCCTTAAAGATTTTTCGTCCTGACCTGAAGCTTACTTTGCTGGATTCACTTAACAAGCGTATCAAATTTTTGCAGGAAGTTGTAGACCGTTTGGAGCTTTCTGAGGTGCAATGTATTCACGCAAGAGCCGAAGAAGGGGCGAGGAATAAAGCTCTGCGGGAAAAATTTGATGTGGCTGTATCAAGGGCGGTAGCTCGTTTGCAGGTATTGGCGGAGTATTGTATGCCTTTCGTAAGAGTTGGTGGCTATTTTGTAGCTCTCAAGGGCATGAAATATGCGCAGGAGTCTCAGGAGGGACAGCGGGCTGTAAAGTTATTAGGTGGTAAGGATTGCCGGGCGGTGCCTGTTCATTTGCCATCCTTAGAGGATAAGAGAGCTGTGCTGTATATCCAAAAATTGAAGAACACCCCCAAGACCTATCCCCGTAAGGCAGGCACACCGGATAAGAATCCATTGTAAGGGTATTTTAGACAAGCTATGGTAAAAAAGAAGAGGAGTGAGATTATGTCAAAGGTATTCAGTATTATGCTAATTTGCTTGTTGATGGTGGCAGGCAGTGCAGCTGCTGGAGAGCGCAATAATACATCTTCCTATAATAGGTTGGCAGACAAGTTTAACAATGCTCAGCCTGTCTATGATCAGGAGGAGGACAGTGAGCATTTATCCAATCGATATGTTAAGCTAATGGCAGATGATAGCTTCATTTATTATATGGATAAAAAAAGTGCCAAATGGATTCTTTGTCCACATAGCCGTGATGAGTATATCGTTGATGTATGGATTCGTTTGGAGCCTATAGAGGATGGAGCAGATACAAAGTATAGCTATCCTGCTAAATATTATTTGGAGCATTACTACCTGCGGCCAGATAAGGAGCAGATACAGTTCCTCTGCGAGCTGGAGGTAACAGGCCGTCCAGACAACAATGTGAAGCAGAGAAGCTATGATTTGCATAATTGGGAGTCATTGGTGCCAGAAAGTGTGGAGGATGGCATCTATCGGGCTGTCTTGAAGAAAATGAAAAGTAAAACCGGTGGACTTACCAACGGCCCTGGGGGAAATATTATGGAGGACTGGTTTAGAATTTCCATTTAAATGAGGTTGCAGCAATCATGGCAAGATTGGGCATGGTAATCAAAAAATTACCATGCCTTTTGAATTGGTGCAATAATAATTGCTATCAGGCAGGATTTTGAGTATTTATGAAGAATTTTAAAAGAGATTAAACTTTGACTGCTTTACAGCGTAAGTATAGATATTTTTATTTTAGAGGAGAGCATTATGAATAAGCAACAGCTGGCGGCAAAAATATGGGAGTCCGCCAATCGTATGAGATCTAAGATAGAAGCTAATGAATACAAGGATTATATTTTGGGCTTTATTTTTTATAAGTATCTTTCAGACAAAGAGGAGCAGTGGCTTTTAGACAGAGATTACAATTGCGATGATATTAAGGAATACGTCAATGAAGATGATGAGGAAACAGTTGCCAGTGCCCAGAGCAGTCTTGGGTATTTTATTGCTTATGAGAATCTGTTTTCAACATGGATAGAGATGAAATCAGATTTTAGCGTAGATAATGTGCGTACAGCCTTGTCATCTTTTACGCGGCTGATTTCTCCTTCCCACAAGAAGGTATTTGAGGGGATTTTTAATACTTTGGAAACCGGCCTTAGCAAGCTGGGGGAAAATGCCAAGGTACAAACTAAGGCGGTTAGTGACCTGATTCACTTGATTAATGATATTCCCATGCATGGACGACAGGACTATGATGTATTAGGTTTTATCTATGAATATCTTATAGGAATGTTTGCAGCCAATGCAGGTAAAAAAGCTGGCGAATTTTATACCCCACATGAGGTATCAGTTCTCATGTCCGAAATTATTGCCCATCATTTGCGAGGCCGTCAAGAAATAAAGATATACGACCCCACATCTGGCTCAGGCTCTCTGCTAATTAATATTGGCAAGGCATTAGCCAAATATGTGGTCAAGGAGAATAGTATTCGCTATTATGCTCAAGAATTAAAGGCGAATACTTATAATCTTACTCGTATGAATCTGATTATGCGGGGAATTTTGCCTGATAATATTTGTGTGCGGAATGGTGATACCTTGGAGGAGGATTGGCCATATTTTGATGAACAGGATCCAGCAGCTACCTATGAGCCTTTATATGTAGATGCTGTAGTTAGTAACCCGCCCTATTCTCAGCGTTGGGAGCCAGCAGGCAGGGATAGTGACCCTCGCTATGCCCGCTATGGTATGGCACCAAAATCCAAGGCAGATTTTGCCTTTTTGCTCCATGATTTATACCATTTAAAGCCTGATGGCATAATGACCATAGTATTGCCTCATGGAGTATTGTTCCGTGGTGGTGAGGAAGGTGAGATTCGTCGTAATCTGCTGGAACAAAATAATATTGATGCCATTATAGGCTTGCCAGCTAATATTTTCTTTGGCACAGGTATACCAACTATTATTATGGTGTTGCGGCAGAAGCGTGAACATAGAGATGTCTTAATCGTAGATGCTTCCAAGGGCTTTGCCAAGGAGGGCAAAAATAACAAATTGCGGGCTAGTGATATACGGCGTATTGTAGATACCGTAGTAGGCAGAGAGGATATAGATAAATATTCCCGCAGAGTTAGCATGGAGGAAATTAGAGCTAATGATTATAATTTGAATATTCCTCGTTATGTAGATTCCTCAGAGAGGGCAGATAGTTGGGATATTTATTCTCTGATGTTTGGGGGGATTCCTGAAAAGGAATTGTCTGAACTGGACAGATATTGGCAGATTTTTCCTTCCTTGAAGGGCGAATTATTTGTTAGTGATGGGGAGTATGCCCAGGTAAAGGCGGATAATCTGAGGGAGGTTATCTGCAATAACAGAGATACCCAAAAATTTGTACAGGAATATCAGCATATTTTTGGAGATTTTAGTTCCTATATGGCCAAAATGCTAATTGAGGAGGGGGAAAATATTTCTCTGGCCAAGGCTGAGGATGAAATTACTCAGAATATTTTCCAACGTTTTGCCAATATTCAGCTGATAGATAAATATCACGCTTATGAGATTTTCCATAGTGGCTATGAGATGATAACTGGAGATTTGGAAATCATTCAAAGTGAGGGGCAGGAGGCCGTAAAGCAAGTCGACCCTAATATGGTGCTAAAAAAGAAAAATGGCAAGGAGCAGGAGATTCAGGAGGGCTTGAAAGGTCATATTCTGCCATTTGATTTAGTGCAGAAAAATCTGCTAGCTAGTGATTTGGCAGAGATGGAAAGGAAGGCAGGACGGTTGTCAGAAATTCCTAGTGAGCAGGAGACTGAGCTAGAAAATATGAGTGAGGATGATAAGGAGGTTATTTCTGAAGCTCTAAATGATAGCAATGATGCCTTTGTTATAAAAAATGTACCGGCAATGATTAAACAGCTAAAAAAAGATGATAAACTGCTTTATGCTGAACTAATCAAGTCGTTGCAGAATGTGGAGGCGCTAGGCAAGGAAGAAAAGAAGCTGAAAGCAGAACTCAAGGCTGATGAAGTACAGCTTCATCTCAAAACTAAGGAGATTATTGAGAAACTGAGTGATGATGAGGCAAAGGCCTTGCTGGAAAAGAAATGGATTTTGCCTATATGCGAGGAAATTGGTACTTTGCCTAGGCTGGTATTGGAGGATTTGTGTAAAAATATTGAGGTAATGGCAGAAAAGTATGCTGATACCTATGAGGATATTGAAAAGGAAATTGCTGAGACAGAAGAAGCCTTGAATAAAATGTTAGATAATTTGGTAGGCAATGAAAAGGATATGGCTGGTATAAGGGAATTTAGAAAGCTGCTGGGAGGTGAAATCTAATGGGAAAGCATAAAAAAAAGAAGCCAGAAATAAGATTTAAGGGATTTACGGACGATTGGGAACAGCGTAAGTTGG
>DAVZJH010000026.1:10351-23005 GCA_052272885.1 Anaerovibrio sp.
AATATCAGTTTATTTCACCACCCTCGACCACCTTATCACCCTTCATCAGCGTAAGTTAAAATTGCAGTTTTTTTCTCTTTGCCTTATGATTATTTACAGCGTAAGTGTATTTTTAGGAGTGATTTTTATGGGCTTTGTCAAGGAAGTGGATTTTGAAGCGGCTATGATAGAGGCTTTGAGCCGGCATGGGTGGGAACATGAGGTACTCAGATATCCTACTGAGGATGAGCTGATAGATAATTGGGCAAGAATTTTATTTGAAAATAACCGTGATATAGATAGACTAAATGACTGTCCTCTGATTCGGGAGGAAATGGATGAGCTGCTGGAACAGCTGAGAGAATTGCGTTCTCCTTTGGCTATAAACAGCTTTATCAATGGCAGGACAGTGGCTATTACACGCAAAAATCCTGCCGACACCTTGCATTATGGCAAGGAAGTCAGCCTAAAAATTTACGATAGACACGAAATTGCTGCTGGTCAAAGCCGTTACCAAATTGCCCAACAGCCTATATTTGCTAGAAAAAGCCATGTTCTGCCAGATAGACGTGGTGATTTGATGCTTTTGATTAATGGTATGCCGGTTTTTCACATTGAGTTGAAAAAATCCGGAGTGCCTGTTAGTGAAGCCTGCAATCAAATAGCTAAATATTCTCATGAAAGATTGTTTACGGGAATTTTTTCCTTGATACAGATTTTTGTTGCTATGAACCCAGAGGAGGCGGTTTATTATGCCAATCCAGGGCTTGATGGCAGCTTTAATTCAGATTTTTATTTTCACTGGGCGGATTTTAACAATGAGCCTATTAATGATTGGCAAAAACTGGTGTCTACTCTGTTGTCCATACCTATGGTCCATCAGCTTATAGGTTTTTATACGGTAGCGGATAGTGGGGATGGTATCCTGAAGGTTATGCGCAGTTATCAATATTGGGCTGTGAATAAGATTGCTGATAGAGTAGCCAAAAACAAATGGGAGCATGAGATACAGCGTGGTGGCTATATTTGGCATACAACAGGTTCAGGCAAGACCATGACTTCCTTTAAGGCAGCCCAGCTGATAGCTGACTCAAAAAACGCTGACAAGGTTGTTTTTTTGATGGATAGAATTGAGTTAGGAACTCAATCCTTAAAGGAGTATCGTGCTTTTGCTGATAATGAGGATGATGTGCAGGAAACAGAGGACACTGTGGCATTGATAGGCAAGCTCAAAAGCAAAAATCCCAAGGACACATTGATAGTTTCCTCCATACAGAAAATGAGCAATATCAAGGAAGATGCAGATGGTGCCATGCAGACAAAGGATTTGGAAGCAATTAAGGAGCAGCGCATAGTTTTCATTTTGGATGAATGTCATCGTTCAACCTTTGGAGAGATGTTATCTACCATCAAGTTGACTTTTCCTCAGGCCTTGTTCTTTGGTTTTTCAGGGACACCAGTTTTCACGGAAAATGAAAAGGCCAGGAGTACCACGGCAGATATTTTTGGTGATGAATTGCACCGTTATACTATTGCAGATGGTATTAGGGATAAAAATGTATTGGGCTTTGATCCAGTGATGGTTATGGTCTATAAGGATAAAGAAATACGTGAACAGGTAGCATTGTATGAAGCTAAGGCAGCCACAGTATCAGAGGCAATGGAGGATGAGGAAAAAAAGAGGGTTTTCTATAATTTTATGGATAAAAATATTGTCCCTATGGCTGGTAAAAAAACAGAAGATGGCAGGTATATCAAAGGCATAGAGGATTACTTACCAAAATCTCAATATCGTACAGACAAATATCAGCAGAGTGTGGTAGATGATATTATAGAAAATTGGCAGACCATGAGCAGGGATAGCAAGTTCCATGGCATCTTTGCTGTAAGCAGTATTCCAGAGGCGGTACAGTATTATCGTAAATTTAAAAAGAGGCATCCGGATTTAAAGGTTACAGGACTTTTTGATCCTACTATTGATAATGAGGGCGGAACTAAATCCTTGGAAAAGGAAGATGGTTTGGCGGAAATGCTGACTGATTATAATAATCTTTATACTATGCAATTTGATATGAGCACATACTCTCTTTTTAAAAGGGATGTAGCTGCAAGATTGGCACATAAACGACCTTATGAACGGGTAAGTAGGGAAAAGCAATTGGACTTGCTGATAGTAGTCAATCAGATGTTGACAGGATTTGATTCCAAATGGGTGAATACCCTGTATCTGGATAAGGTGCTGAAATATCAGGATTTGATACAGGCTTTTTCTCGCACCAACCGTTTGTATAATATTAATGAGAAGCCTTTTGGTACAATTAAATATTATCGCTATCCACATACCATGAAACAAAATATTGATAATGCGGTGAAGCTTTATTCTGGAGATCGTCCGAGAGGATTATTTGCAGATCATTTGCCACAGAATGTTGCCAATATGAACAGCAAATACTTGGAAATGGTGGATGTGTTTAAACAGGCTGGAATTCCAGATTTGGATAGATTGCCTGCTGAAACTGCGGCCAAGGCTAAATTTGCTAAATTATTCCGGGAATTTTCCACATACTATCAAGCTGCACAGATTCAAGGCTTTAGCTGGGCAAAGAAAAAATATACATATATAGCCGATGATGGAGCAAAGGATGAAATTCAGGTGTTGATTGAAAAGGAGATATACGATATTCTTTTGCAACGATACAAGGAGCTGCGTAGGGATAGCACCGGCGATGGTAATGGAGGAGAGGAAATCATATTTGAGATTGACCCTTATTTAACAGAGCAGGATACAGGAACTATAGATTATAATTATATGAATTCTCGTTTTGAGAAATGGAAAAAACAGTTAATACAGCCAGATATTTCTCCTGAAACCTTGGAGGCAACCTTGGAGGAATTGCACAAGTCATTTGCTTTTCTGTCTCAGGAGGAGCAAAAACTGGCAAATATTTTCCTTAACGATGTGCAAAGTGGGGATGTTTCCTTGCAAGAGGGGAAAACCCTATCTGATTATATTGCTATGTATGGGGACAATATAAAAAACAATCAGGTTCAGTCACTGCATGATTATTTTGGCTGTGAGCAAAAATTGGTATTGGATTTGCTATCAGCCAATGTTTCAGCGGAAAATATTAATGAATACGGCAGATTTGATGCTCTGAAGAATACGGTGGTCAAGGAACAGGCACAAAACTATTTTGCTGCTGTGGATGGCAAAAAAATGCCTATGTTTAGAGTCAATAATCGAGTAGACCAATTATTGAAAAATTTTATTTTAGCCGGTGGTATAGATCTGCCCAAGCCTGAGTCATAAGAGAAAATCATTCAGCAGCTCCTCATATGCGAAGTAAACAGGAGGAAAATTTATGCTGAATGAGATAAAAAGAACAGATTTATTTACGGATTATTATGCTCAGTGGGTTAAGGTTTACAAGGAAGGTGCTATTCGGGATGTGACTTTGGCAAAATATCATATGAGTCATAACTGGCTGACGAAGCTAGTGCCTGAGCTAAAGGTATGCAATCTGACTAGAATTGCATATCAGCAGCTTATTAATGATTATGCGGCTAGCCACGAACGTCAAACGACTATGGATTTTCACCATCAGCTAAAGGGGGCTATTCTGGATGCAGTTGACGATGGGCTTATTGATCGGGATCCTACACGAAAGGTGATTATCAAGGGAAAGGTGCCTGCTGAAAAAAAGATTAAATACCTGAATCAGTTTGAATTGCATAAGTTGCTTACGGATTTGCCTTTGGGGGATAAGCCTGATTGGAACTGGTTTATTTTACTGGTGGCTAAAACAGGGATGAGATTTTCGGAAGCTTTGGCTCTTACACCAAAGGATTTCGATTTTGCTCATCAGACTTTGTCTATTAGCAAGACCTGGAATTATAAGGGTAATGGTGGATTTATGCCTACCAAAAATAAATCTTCTGTGCGGAAGATACAGATTGATTGGCAGACGGTAATGCAATTTGCTGCCTTGCTAAAGAATATGTCAGATGATGAGTCGATTTTTGTACCGAGATTAGATGGGGGATATAAGGCCGTATATAATTCTACTGTTAATAGTATGTTGGAACGTTGTTGCAAAAAACTGGGCTTGCCTGTGATTTCCGTCCATGGACTTAGACATACTCATGCTTCCCTGTTGTTGTATGCGGGTGTTTCTATAGGCAGTGTGGCACGTAGGCTAGGTCATGCCAGTATGACCACCACCCAGAAAACGTATTTGCATATTGTGCAGGAATTGGAAAATCAGGATGTAGATTTGGTAATGAGATCAATAGCGAATCTAACCTAATAATGAGGCGGTAAATTTTAAAAGCGAAAGTGAGGAGCTGTTTAAGGTAAAGCAAAAAATGGCTGTCGCCAAAGCGACAGCCATTTTTAATGGTATTTGATTATACCAGCATATCTGCCAGTTCAATGTACTCAGGATCCAGAGGCTTCTTGTTGGTAATAGCATCATGAAGATTGATAGCTACTACCTTGCCCTTGTTGAAACCAAAGACAACATTGGTCTGACCGGACATCAAAGCCAAAGCAGCCTTTTCGCCCAACTGACTGGCTTTTACACGGTCCTGTACTGATGGAGAACCACCGCGCTGAATATGGCCCAGTACAGATACGCGAACATCCATCTGAGTCTTTTCTTCGATATACTTACCGATGTCTACGCCGCTGCCTACACCCTCAGCAACTACTACAAGGGAATAACGACGGCCGTTGTTGTAAGAAGCTACCAGATTGTCGCAAACCTGATCCAGATTATATTCGCGCTCAGGAATCAGTACAACCTCAGCACCACCAGCAATACCTGCCAGAGTTGCCAGCCAGCCACAGTGGCGGCCCATAACCTCTACTACAGCAATGCGACTGTGAGCAGAAGCTGTATCACGAAGCTTGTTGATAGCATCGATAATAGTATTGGCAGCAGTATCACAACCGATGGTGTAATCAGTGCCCCATACATCATTATCAATGGTGCCAGGCAGACCAACAATAGGTACACCAGTCTCAGCACTCAGCTTGCTAGCACCTCTTAGGCTGCCGTCACCGCCAATGATAACCAAGCCCTCAATGCCATATTTCTTCATGTTCTCATAAGCCTGCATACGGCCTTCTGGAGTTGTGAAGCGCTTGCAGCGAGCTGTACCCAAAAAAGTACCGCCTCGCTGGAGAATATCAGATACACTGCGAGAGCTGAGCTCCTCTATATGTTCATCCAAAAGACCCCGATAGCCATCATAGATACCAAATGCCTTGCCGCCTTCATACAATACAGTACGAACTACGGCACGAGCAGCTGCGTTCATGCCTGGGCTATCACCGCCACTGGTTAAAATACCGATGTTTCTAATCATGTAATACACACTCCTTGGGTTGACAAAATATTGGCTAAATGATAAATTGAAATTGATGACTGAAGGAACATTCATCATCATTTACACTCTTATAGCATTATAAATCATTTTGTCAAATAAATAAAGGGTAATTAGTGATTTATATGCTTTATTTATTTTGTGTTAAAAAGGAGATTTCACATGAAAGAATTAGAGTTGAAGTATGGTTGCAACCCGAATCAGAAACCGGCCCGTGTTTTCATGAAGGAAGGGGAACTTCCTTTTACCGTTCTTAACGGCAAGCCTGGTTATATCAATCTCTTGGATGCCATGAACAGCTGGCAGCTGGTTCAGGAGTTGAGGGAGGCTACTGGCCTGCCTGCTGCAGCATCCTTCAAGCATGTTAGTCCTGCTGGTGCAGCGGTGGCAGCACCTCTTTCCGACCTTCTGCAGAAGGTATATTTTGTGGAGGGGATTGAATTATCTCCTATAGCCACTGCCTATATTAGAGCCCGTGGTGCTGATCGTATGTCCTCCTATGGTGATTTCGTAGCTTTATCTGATGAATGTGATGCTCAAACAGCTTCCTTCCTGGCTCGCGAGGTTTCTGATGGTATTATTGCTCCATCCTATTCTCCAGAAGCCTTGGAGATTCTCAAGGGCAAGCGCAAGGGCACCTATCTGGTATTGCAGATGGACAAGGCCTATGAGCCTGCTGAGCTGGAGCAGAAGGAAGTATATGGCATTACCTTTGAGCAGAAGCGGAATACCGTAAAGCTGGATGGGGAGTGCCTGAAGGACATTCCTACTCAGAATAAGGATATTGACGAAGCAGCCAAGAGAGATTTGCTTATTGCCTTGATTACCTTGAAGTACACTCAGTCCAACTCTGTTTGCTATGCCAAGGACGGTCAGGCTATTGGTATTGGTGCTGGACAGCAGTCCCGCGTGCATTGCACTCGTCTGGCTGGCAACAAGGCTGATGTATGGCATCTTCGCCAGCATCCAAAGGTTTTGGCTCTGCCATTCAAGGCTGAGGTGCGCCGTCCTGATAGAGATAATGCTATTGATGTATATATTTCTGAGGAGTGGGAGGATCTGCTGGAGACTGATGATTGGAAGCGGGTATTTACTGAGAAGCCTGAGCCTCTCACCAGAGAGGAAAAGAAGGAATACATAAAGGGTATTACCGGTGTATCCCTGGGCTCTGATGCGTTCTTCCCATTTGGTGATAATGTAGAGCGTGCTCATAAGAGCGGTGTAAGCTATATTGCTCAGTCTGGCGGTTCCATTCGTGATGATAATGTTATCGAAACTGCAGATAAGTACAATATTGCTATGGCCTTTACCCATATCAGATTGTTCCATCATTAAAAGGGCATAAAACGAGGACTGTTCCCTTCCGTAAACTTGTAGTGCGGAAGGTGCAGTCCTTTTTATTAACAATAGAAAAAAGCTATGGGCGGATATGTAACATTTTGGCCAACTTTGTTTGAAGTTTTTAAAATATAAATATATAGCATTAGCATTTTTCCTATAGTATAATTCAATAAGAGGGGGGTTACATATGGGTATTTATTTTAATCCTAATAACGGTAGTTTTAGACAGGCTGTAAGGAGCCAGATTTATATAGATAAGACGGGGCTTATCAAGCATATGAATAAATTGCTGGGGACAGAAAATAAGTGTGTAGCTCTTAGTCATGCCAGAAGGTTTGGCAAGTCTCAGGCAGCAGGCATGTTGGATGCTTACTATAGCCTCGGCAGCGATTCAAGGGAGCTTTTTGCACCATTTGAGATAGCTAAAGACCCTGAGTTTGAATTACACCTGAATAAATATAATGTTATTCATCTTGATGTTTCGTCATTTGAAGGAACCTATAAAGATAATATTGTAGCTGGTATGAAGGAAACTATTTATCGCGAATTGAAACTAGAGATTACTGATTTACTAGGTGCAGAAAATGCGATTGCTTCCATATTGGGGGATGTTTATCAAAAAACAGGCAATCAGTTGGTGATTATCATTGATGAATGGGACTGTATAGTGCGAAATTATACAGATAGTCCTAATGTTGTACATGAGTATTTGCAATTTTTGCATGATTTGTTCAAGAGTGAGGAATCAAAGAGTTTTTTGGCGCTAGCATATATTACTGGGATTTTGCCAATTAAGAAAATAGAGAATGAATCGGCTCTTAATAATTTTGACGAGTA
The DNA here is from genome assembly GCA_052272885.1 of Anaerovibrio sp. Lineage (GTDB taxonomy): Bacteria > Bacillota > Negativicutes > Selenomonadales > Selenomonadaceae > Anaerovibrio. The sequence continues at coordinate 17,897 of DAVZJH010000026.1, forward strand.
TACCATGTTGGATTCAGCTAATTTGAGTCAGTATTATGGTTTTACTGAGGATGAAGTCAAAAAATTGTGTCAGAAATATAATATGGAATTTGATTCAATAAAGGCATGGTATAATGGTTATCTCATAAATGAATTGCATATGTATAATCCTAATTCGGTAGTTTCAGCTATGCGTAGACATCAGATTGCATCCTATTGGAAAAATACATCTTCTTTTACGATGATAAACAAGCTTATTCAACTGAATTATGCAGGCTTGAAGGACGATATTTTGGATATATTGGCAGGTGGCAAGGTACGGGTAAAGACAGCCTCATTTTCGAATGACTTGCACGATATAACCTCTAAGGATAATGCTATAACAGCATTGATACATCTTGGTTATCTAGGTTTTGATGCAGAACGAAGTCAGGCATATCTGCCTAATTATGAGGTTGCAACTGCGTATGAATCTGCTCTAGAAACAGGTTCATGGCAAGAAGTAGCTAGGTCTATAGGTTTGGCAGAAGATCTTTTGTGGGCAACAATAGACAAAGAAGCTGCTAAGGTAGCAGAATTTATAGAAATTGCTCATGAGAGCTATGCCTCGGTATTTAAATATAATGATGAAAATTCTCTGAGCTGTGTCTTAACCATGGCGTATTTTACCGCGCCAGCATACTACAATATCATTAGAGAAATGCCGGCAGGCAAAGGATTTGCCGATATTGTGCTGATTCCTCGCAAGGATTCCGGTAACAGGCCTGCAATGGTGATTGAGCTAAAATGGGATAAGTCAGCAGATACGGCTATTAGGCAAATTATGGAAAAGCGTTATGCCGGTGTACTGAAGGATTATGCAGAAAAAATTCTGCTTGTTGGAATTAATTACGATAAAGAAACTAAAAAGCATGAATGTGTAATAGAGGAATATATTTCTACCTGATTTTCAGGTGGCAAGATTCGCTAATATATTGGATTTTTCTGGCTTTAGTAGTGGAGAGTATGTCAAGTAAAAAAACTGCCATTCTTGATGATTAATGGAAATATCATCAAGGTGGTAGCAATTTTTTTAGTTATTTAAATATGACGGCTTTCGGCATAAGTGAAAAGAGCAATGGCGGCCCAGATGAAACTAAAGGTTATAAGCTGAACCAGACCAAAGCTTTCATGGAAGAAAAAGATGCCTAGAAATAGTGCTATAGTAGGGCTGATATACTGTATGAAGCCCAGCACGTTTAGGGGTAGGGAATTGGCTCCGTAGGTGAATAATATCAGAGGAAAGGCTGTGATAATCCCCGTGCCAGCCAGATAAATGGACAATTGCGGTGTAGAAAGGCTAAGGTGGCTGGTGGAGGTAACAGATAAATAACCTAAATATGGTAGTGCTACTGGAACCATTAGCAGGGTTTCCAACGTAATACTAGATAGGGGATTGAGATGAAGCTGTTTTTTGAGAGCTCCATATACGGAAAAGGACGTAGCTAGAACAACTGCTACCCAAGGGATAGTACCTAGCTGCCAGGTCATCAGCAATATGCCTGTGAAGGCTAGGGCAATGCTGAGACATTTTAATTTAGACAGCTTTTCATTAAAAATCACAACTCCTAAAAGGACACTCATTAAGGGATTTATATAGTAGCCAAGACTGGTATCTAGAACGTGGTTATGATTTACTGCCCAGATATAGGTTAGCCAGTTAATGCTGATAAATGAGGCAGCAGCTAGCAGGAGCAGACTGCGTTTTTTTTCCTGCCATAAATCATGACAATCCTGTAAAAAAATCTTCCAGCGTCCCATAACCGCCAAAATCAACAGCATAAAGAACAGTGACCAGCAGATACGGTTGGTAAGAATTTCATCGGCGCCTACAGGTGCCAGGAGATTCCAGTACAATGGCAGGACTCCCCATATAAAACAGCCAGTAAACGAGGCTAAAATACCATTTTTTTCACTAATAGCAGCAGTCTGTGCTTTTGCCATAAGGGACACCTCCAAATATATTTTTCGTAACTCATATGTACAATACGCTACACTGTTTAAGGTATTTTGTCAAGACTACAAATAATTGTTCAGAAAAGTCGCTTTGCAGGCAAAAAAATGCCGTTCCATGGGATAGAACGGCATAATCGTATATATTTTTATTTAGCCATGGCTTGTCGGAGGGCATCTTCCTCCTCGGAGGTCATGGGATAGCTGGATGTACCATTGATAATAGGTTTAGCGTAGCTGCGGGAATCCTCCCGAGCAAAGATGCTGGACAAAACAACACCATTGTTGTGGGAATCCAGCATGGCTACAGCGTAGCTCAAATCACTGCCCATATCCTCAAAGGCCCGGAATCTGACGATAGCCACCTTGGTGAGAGCTGTGGACAGCAACTCCTTAATAGCCTTATTTTCCTCCCAGAGCTTGGCATTTTCATCAGCCACAGCCTTGGTGCTATCAATACAGCCAATCATCATGCGTTCAAGATTAGCTCCATCCACGCCAGTCATCATTTTTTTGTAACGCTTCTTCATATAATTGAGATTGTAGAAAAGGTTAATTAATAATAAATACATTACAATAACCAAGATGCCTAATACGGCTACCATATAGCTTAGGTTATTAATAATAAAATTCATAATATCCGTATTTGCCATGAAAAAAATTCGCTCCTTAGTGTAAATGGTATATATGTTTTATACAGTTAATTTGCCAGTGGTAGAAAATTGGCGCAGCTTTGCCAGTTTTTCCTCTGGTGTTAGTTCGGCAGGTTTGGCCATATTTTGGCTTCGTTCTAGAAGCTGTAAGAGATGCTGGAGTTCATCCTGAGAGGAAAAATCAATTTCCAGCAGTTGTTTCTTTCCTTTGTTTTTTATGCGTACAGGTGTACCTAATAACATTTTCAGCTTGTCCTCTGCCTCTTGCAAAAATACATCCAGCTGGGGAGCCGGCTTTTCCTGTTTTTCCTCTGTTAGATAAGCAGGGTTCTTTTGCAGCTGCTTGACCAGCGCTTCTACTCGACGAGCAGAAAGCTCATTGGCAATGATATAATCAGCGGCTTGATTTTGCAGCTCTTCATATTCCAGTCCCAGCAGGGGACGAGCTTGTCCCATGGAAATACTTCCCTGAGTCAGCAGCTCCTGCACATGGTCAGACAGCTTTAGGAGGCGAAGAAAATTAGCAATATGGGAGCGGCTACGGCCAACTTTGTGTGATAGCAGCTCCTGTGTTAATCCATAGTCCTCTAAAAGATGCTGATAGGCCTTGGCTTCTTCAATAGCATTGAGATTCTCCCGCTGGATATTCTCAATCAGGGCTACCTCGCTCATTTGGGCATCATTGTATTCTCTTACAAGGGCAGGAATAGTTTTCAGGCCTGCCTGAGTAGCAGCTCGGAAGCGGCGTTCCCCGGCAATTAGTTCATAGCCCTTGACAGTTTTGCGCACCAAAATAGGCTGAAGAACTCCATATTGGGTAATGGATTCCTGAAGGGTTTTGAGCGTCTCTGGATCAAATTCCTGTCTAGGCTGACCAGGATTGGCTTTTATGAGCTGGATGTCCAGCTCCTGCACGGGTAGACCTTCAAGCCTGGCTTCCTGCTGGGGCTTTGCCTTGGCAATAGCAGTCTTGGGTTTGTTAATAGCACCTAGACCAAAGGCACCTAAGCCCTTGCCTAGACCACCTATTTTTTTACTCATGGTCTGCAACCTCCTTGGCGAGAGCTGCATAGGCCAACGCACCCTTGGAGGTTGCAGCATAGGCAAAGATTGGCTGACCATAGGATGGGGCCTCACTTAGTCGCACTGTACGAGGGATTTTTGTTTCGTATACCTGATTTGGAAAATGATTGCGAACCTCAGCCTCTACCTGCTGAGAAAGGTTGGTACGGGAATCGAACATGGTCATAACCAGACCTTCAATATAGAGCTGAGAGTTGTATTGCTCCTGAACCATTTCAATGGTGGACATAAGCTGGCTAAGTCCCTCCAAAGCGTAGAATTCACACTGGAGAGGCAGTAGTACAGAGTTCGCCGCTGTTAGGGCATTTAGGGTAATATGGCCCAAGGATGGTGGGCAGTCAATAATGATATAGTCATAGATGCCTCGAATAGGGGTAATGGCTTTTTGCAGGCGATAAAGTTTGTCCTCTGCTTCCACCAGCTCCACCTCTGCACCAGCTAAGTCCATAACAGAGGGAACTAGGTCCAAATCAAAATCAGTATGGATGATAATATCTCCTAGATTGGACTGGCCTACTAAAACATCATAGATACTTTGTTCCAAAGAGCTCTTATCAATGCCTAAACCGCTGGTAGCATTGCCCTGAGGATCACAGTCTATAAGGAGAACTCGTCGACCTAATAGAGCCAAGCCAGCACTAAGATTTACGGCTGTTGTAGTTTTGCCTACACCGCCTTTTTGGTTGGCTACAGCAATTATTTTTCCCAATATATTCACCACTTTCTTTTATGAATGGGGGTTTTACGTATTTGCTTTCTCTATTGTATCATTAAAAGGTGATTTTTTCGATATTTTATTGCTGAAATCACAATTTTCTTTGTGAAAATGTTCCACGTGAAACAAAGAAAAAATCAAATAAATGCAAAGGTATTTTATTTGAGTAATGTAGGGGGGATAAAAATATATGATATAATTGTGATATGGTATAAATAAAGTTGTCACCTTACTCTCAAGGAATTAATATATACTTATGAGTATAAGGAGGACGAAAAAATGTCAGCTGGGAAAGTCTATGATTTAGAATATAACGAGGTGTCCGATGTTCCCCACCTCTATAGGTGCCGGGAAGCTGTGCTAATGACAGGGTGGAGCTAATATCTCCACCCTCGTGGTCATCCCATTGAAAGAAAATGAAAAATCATTTTCTTTGAATAATCCAGGGGTTATAAGATTCAAGCAATAAAACTTGCTAATGAATTTTCTTGCTGTCAGACGAGATAGCTGGCAGGAAAAGCGTGAATCTGTAACCTATGTAAAGTCCAGTCATATGCTGACAGAATTGAAATGTCATCCAGATTTTGTATGGTTGAAATCTGTTGACAGTATGGCTTCGCAGCCACAATCAATCCTATCGTACCAGAAACCAGTCAGGGGGTATCCGTATCATTGATGGCAATATAA
>DAVZJH010000027.1:0-22696 GCA_052272885.1 Anaerovibrio sp.
CGGGAGGCGGCCAGCTTTCCACCGGGACTCCTAAAGAAAGCTTTGTTGGCACTATCTGATGCGGATTATGGACTGAAAACTGGCCAGGCAGATTTTGTGGAGCTGGAGGCTGTGATTATCATGCTGGCCAATCGAGGACGGGATAATTTATGAGAAAGAAATTTGGTCTTTATATACATATTCCCTTTTGTCGGCAAAAATGCTTTTATTGTGATTTTCCCTCCTTTGCAGGGCGGGAGAAAAAGATTGATAGGTATTTGCAGGCCCTGGAGCAGGAATTTGTTTTATTAAGGCCAGGACTGTATCAAAAAGATAATGTCAGAGATACAGAAAGAAAATTTGCCCCCAGAACCATATATATAGGTGGGGGCACCCCTACAGCTTTGGATTTTGACCAGCTGGGAAAACTTTTGGAGATTGTCCAAAACTATGTGGCGGTGGCAAAGGCGGAGGAATTTACGGTAGAAATGAATCCCGGCACTGTGGACAGGGAAAAGCTATTGCTGCTGCAGCAGGCGGGGGTAAATCGTCTGAGTGTAGGGGTTCAGTCCTTTGAAGATAATTGCCTAAAGAAAATAGGCCGTATTCATACGGCTCAGGAAGCGGAGGATACCATCAGGCTGGCTTATAGCCTGAGCTTTGACAATATCAGCCTGGATTTAATCTATGGATTGCCTCAGCAGGATATGGGGATTTTAACCAAGTCGGTGGAAAGGGCCTTGACTCTGCCAGTACAGCATATTTCCATTTATGGCCTGCAGCTGGAGGAGGGCACGGCCTTTCAGCGGATGGCAGATATGGGGAAGCTGCAGCTGCCAGCAGATGAGCTGGTGGAGGCAATGCACGATTATATAGTGGAAAAATTGCCAGAGTCTGGGTATCAGCGGTATGAAATCTCCAATTATGCCCTGCCAGGGTATGAAAGCAAGCACAATCTATCCTATTGGCAGGATGTGGACTATCTGGGTCTAGGTTCCGGAGCCCATAGCTATTGGCAGGGAACACGCTATGAAAATCCCAGAAGCATAGATGATTATATCTCTGCTCTGGAGGCAGGCAGATTGCCAGCTACCCTAGAGGAGCAGGTGGATAAGCAGGCTCATATGGAGGAATTTTGTTTTTTGGGGCTGAGAACCGCTGCTGGTATTGACAGCCAGGTGTTTAAGGCTAAATTTGGCATTGAGCTGGAGAATGTCTATGGCAAGGTGATAGAGAAGATGGTGGCAGAGGAGTTGCTACAGCATACCTCTAAAGGAATAGCTCTCACCTCTTTAGGCATGAAATACGGCAATCAGGTTTTTGGGGAATTTCTTTTATCATAGAATCCCTGCTTCCAATATCCTAGGTATACAATTAATTAGCAGAAATATTAACATATAAAAAATATTTTACTTTGACTTATTGACATTTTGACAAATAAGAGGTATATTATTTTCAGAAGTTAGCACTCACCTGATTGGAGTGCTAACAAGAGGAGGCTGAAATATGTTGAAAGGGCTTGATGATCGCAAAAAGCGAATTTTGCAGGCTGTAGTTCAGGACTATATATCCTCTGCTGAGCCTGTAGGCTCTCGCACCTTGGCCAGAAAATATGACCTAGGGGTTAGCTCAGCCACCATCCGCAACGAAATGGCGGATTTGGAAATGCTGGGATATTTGGAGCATATTCATACCTCCTCTGGCAGGATTCCTTCCTCCAAGGGTTATCGGCTTTATGTGGACTCACTTTTGCCTGTCAAGCCCATGAGCGAGGAGGAAAAGGCTGTTATCAACAAATGGTACCAAAGCAAGGTACAGCAGGTTGATCAGGTTTTTCAGGAAACAGCCAAAATAATCTCCCGGCTCACCAGAAATGTTTCTCTGGTGTTGGCTCCCCAGATTTCTCAGGCGGCTTTTCGCTGTATGCAGTTTCTGCCCTTAGATGACCACCGGGTTATTGCAGTGCTGATGACAGATGCAGGCTTTGTGGAAAACAGGATTATGGAAATGCCGGCAGGGGCTGCCTTTGAGGATTTTCAGCGGATGGCAGCGGTGATAAACGAATGTCTGGCGGGGCATACTCTAGGAGCAATCCAAAAGAGCAGTCTAAAGCAGATTCAGGGAGAGATTGGCGATAGTGGTCTTTATGAATCCGCCCTACAGCTTATTAACAAGGCTCTGGATTCCCAGAAGAAGGAAAGGCTTTATCTGGGAGGCACCACAGAAATGCTGGAACAGCCTGAGTACCACAATATGGACAAGGTTAAGGACTTGCTAATAATGCTGGAAAAGGATCAGCTGATGAAGGATATTCTAAAGGCTCATCTAGGGGATGGCCTTACCGTCAGCATTGGTCAGGAAAATGATTACAGCGGCATAAAGGATTGCAGCATTATTACTGCCACCTATCATCTGGATGGTGAGCTGCTGGGGTCTATGGCAGTGCTGGGGCCAACCCGTATGGAATATGGCAAGACCATGTCCTTGCTGAATTATATGAATCAAAATCTTACTGAGGTAGTCAAGAGATTGCACTGGTAGAAAATATGAAGAGGTGAAGGTTAATGCCTTTGGAGAATGAAGAAATGAAAAATGAAGATATAGAGCAGCAGACTGCGGAGCAGGCTGAGGTAGATACAGCAGAGAACACTGCTGAGAAGCCACAGACAGCAGAAGCTCAGGCCGGAGAGGCGGAAGCTTCTCAGGAGGTTACTGAGGAAGCAGAGGCTCAGGAGGCTGCTGAGGAATTGGAGGCTGTAAAGAAGCAGCTGTCTGAGGGTGTGGAGCGCATGAAGCGCTTGCAGGCAGATTTTGAGAATTTCCGTCGCCGTACCCGTCAGGAAAAGGAAGAATTGTCCAATATGGTAGTACAGGATTTTATCAAGGATCTGCTGCCAATGATTGATAATTTTGATAGAGCCATGGCTGCGGAAGCAACTGATGGCGCCAAGTTCCAGCAGGGTGTGGAGATGATTTACAACCAGCTGGCAGAAATATTGAAAAACAAGGGCTTGGAGAAGATTGACACCACTGATGCCAAATTTGATCCAAATTTCCATCAGGCAGTAATGCGGGTGGAGAATCCAGACCTTGAGGATGAATCCATTGCTATGGAGCTGCAGAAGGGCTATATGGTAAAGGGCAAGGTTATCCGTCCTGCCATGGTTCAGGTTGTAGCAAATAGCTAAAATAAATTTGTAAAGGTTCTTATTTTATAAGGAGGAAATAGATTATGTCTAAGGTAATTGGTATTGATTTGGGTACTACTAACTCTGTAGTATCTGTTATGGAAGGCGGCGAGCCTACAGTTATTACAAATCCAGAGGGTAGCAGAATCACCCCATCCGTTGTTGGCTTCACCAAGACTGGTGAGCGTCTGGTAGGTCAGCTGGCAAAGCGTCAGGCTGTATCCAACCCTGACCGCACCATTTCTTCTATCAAGCGTCACATGGGTGAGAAGAATTACAGTGTAACTATTGATGACAAGAGCTACACTCCACCAGAGATTTCTGCCATGATTCTGCAGAAGCTGAAGGCTGATGCTGAAGCTTATCTGGGTGAGAAGGTAGACAAGGCAGTTATTACTGTTCCTGCTTACTTTAACGACAGCCAGCGTCAGGCAACCAAGGATGCAGGTCAGATTGCTGGTTTGGATGTACTGCGTATTATCAACGAGCCTACTGCTGCTGCTTTGGCTTATGGTATTGACAAGGACGATACTCAGACTGTTCTGGTATTTGACCTGGGCGGCGGTACTTTCGATGTGTCCATTATGGATATTGAGGATGGCGTATTTGAGGTTCGTGCTACCAATGGTGATACCCATCTGGGCGGCGATGACTTCGACCAGGCAGTTATGAACTGGATTGTGGAAGAGTTCAAGAAGGAGAACGGCATTGATTTGTCTGCGGACAAGATGAGTGCTCAGCGTGTTATCGAGGCTGCTGAGAAGGCCAAGATTGAGCTGTCCAACATGGTTTCCACCAATATTAACCTGCCATTTATTACTGCTGATGCCAGCGGCCCTAAGCATTTGGATCTGACCTTGACTCGTGCAAAGTTTGATGAGCTGACTGCTGATCTGGTTGAGCGTACTATGGTTCCTACCCGCAAGGCTATGGAAGATGCAGGTATCTCCAGCAGCGAGATTACCAAGGTTCTCATGGTTGGTGGTTCTTCCCGTATTCCTGCTGTTCAGGAAGCTGTTCGCAAGTATTTGGGCAAGGAGCCTCATCGTGGCATTAACCCTGATGAGTGCGTATCTGTTGGTGCTGCTATCCAGGGCGGTATTCTCTCCGGTGATGAGACTAATGCCAAGGATGTAGTTCTGCTGGATGTAACTCCACTGTCTCTGGGTATTGAGACTTTGGGCGGTGTATGCACTAAGATTATTGAGCGTAACACCACCATTCCTACTTCCAAGAGCCAGGTATTCTCCACTGCAGCTGACAATCAGCCTGCTGTTGAGATTCATGTTCTGCAGGGTGAGCGTGAAATGGCTGCTGGTAACAAGACTTTGGGCCGTTTCAGTCTGACCGATATCCCACCTGCTCCTCGTGGAGTTCCTCAGATTGAAGTTACCTTTGATATTGACTCCAACGGTATCGTGCATGTATCTGCCAAGGATCTGGGCACCGGCAAATCTCAGAATATTACCATTCAGTCTGACAGCGGCATGAGCAAGGATGATATTGACCGTATGGTTAAGGAAGCTGAGGCTCACGCAGCAGAGGATAAGGCTCAGAAGGAAAGCATTGAGATTCGCAACAATGCTGACTCCATGGTATATCAGGCTGAGAAGCTCATTAAGGAAATGGGCGACAAGGCAGAGACTGGTCAGGTAGACAAGGCCAAGGCTGCTATTGAGAAGGTAAAGGAAGCTCTGAAGGGCACCGATACCGAGGCTATCAAGAAGGCTACCGAGGAACTGCAGGAGCCACTTCATGCTATTAGTGCAGCTGCTTATCAGCAGGCACAGCAGGCTCAGCAGGCAGCTGGCGGACAGCAGGGTGGCCAGGCAGGTCAGCAGCAGTCTGGCGGCAAGCAGGATGATGATGTAATCGATGCTGAGTTTACTGAGAGCAAATAATTAGATGAAATTTTGAGTATGGGCTGCCGCCCTGGTGTATGTGTCAATGTTCACTGCCTAGAGGTGGCAGCTCATATTTGTGTTAATAGGTAAAGGTGAGATAAATGAGCGAAAAGCGGGATTATTATGAGGTCCTGGGTATCAAAAAGGGAGCCTCTGATGATGAAATAAAGAAAGCCTATCGTAAAATGGCGATTAAATATCATCCTGACCGCAATCTGAACAACAAGGAAGATGCTGAGAAGCACATGAAGGAAATCAATGAGGCCTATGATGTGCTGAAGGATCCTCAGAAAAAGGCTCAGTATGACCAGTTTGGCCACGATGCTTTTGCTCATGGTGGCGGTGCCGGTGGTGCTGGCGGCTTTGGTGGCTTCGGCGGTTTCGGCGGCGGTGGCTTTAGCGGCGGAGGTTTTGGCGATTTCGGCGATATTTTTGACACCTTCTTTGGTGGTGGCCGTAGTCAGGCTCGCCGTAATGGCCCGGAGCAGGGTGCAGATCTTCGCATTGATGTGGAGCTGACTTTTGAGGAAGCAGCCTTTGGTGTGGAAAGAGAGCTAAAGGTACCTCGTACTGAGAATTGTACTGCCTGTGGTGGTACAGGTGCAGCCAAGGGAACAAGCCCAGAGGAATGTCCTCAGTGTCATGGTACTGGTCAGGTTCAGTCCTATGCCAATACACCATTTGGACGGATGGTAAATTCCCATGTCTGTGAGCGCTGCAGTGGTACAGGTAAGATTATCAAGACTCCATGTAAAGAATGTGGCGGTCGTGGTCAGAAGAAGGTTACCAAGACTATCAAGGTAAAGATTCCAGCTGGTATTGATGAGGGACAGCGTATCAGAGTTGCTGGTGGCGGTCAGGCCGGTCGTCGTGGCGGCCCTAGCGGTGATTTGTATGTTTATGTATATATCAAGCCTCATGAGCTATTTACCCGTGAGGGCTATGATGTAATGTGCCAGGTACCTATAACCTTTGTACAGGCAGCTTTAGGCGATACCATTGAGGTGCCTACCATTCATGGCAAGGTGGAGATGAAGATTGCGCCTGGTACTCAGTCTGGTACTGTAATGCGCCTCCGGGGCAAGGGTATTCCTATGCTGAGAAGAAATGGCAACGGCGATCAGCATATACGCATCAAGGTACTGACACCGCAGAAGCTGTCTGATAGACAGAAGGAGCTGCTGAAGGAATTTGGCGAGCTAAGCGGGAATAAGGTAAATCCAGAGCAGGATAGCTGGTTGAATAAAATTAAAAAGCTGTTTAAGGATTAAATTCTGAAGTTTACGAAATAAAGGGCAGATGTTACAATATAAGGGTAATGTCTGTCTTTTATTTTTTCATATAGAGGAGGATTTTGGATGAAGTGGTGTGAAATAAGCATTCAGACCAGCCATGAGGCGGTGGAGCTGATAGCTGAGATTTTTCGGGATTTAGGTGCTTCTGGCGTGGTTATTGAGGATCCAGAGCTGGTAAATGACTATATAACCTCTGGTAAATGGGACTATACAGATATTCCTATTGCCAAGGAAACTGAGGTGGTTGTGGAAAAGGCCTATCTGCCAGTTAACGGGGAGCTGGAGGGAAGAATCCAGACCTTACAGCAGGAGATTAAGGCTTTGGAAAGCCGGGGGGTCAATACAGCTCCTGCAGTGCTGACTACAGCAGAGCTACAGGACGAGGATTGGTCAGACACCTGGAAGCAGTATTTCCATACAGAAAAGCCAGGAGAAAGAGTAGTTATCAAGCCTACCTGGGAGGAATATGCACCACAGGGGGATGAGGTTGTTATAGAGCTGGATCCAGGTGCGGCCTTTGGCACAGGCACCCATGCTACCACATCCATGTGCATACGTCAGCTGGAAAAGTTGGTAAAGCCGGGCATGACTGTTTTTGATGTGGGCACTGGTTCTGGTATTCTCTCAATTATTTCAGCCAAGCTGGGAGCAACAAATATTCAGGCAGTGGATTATGATGACTCTGTGTTGAAGATCGTAGAGGAAAATCTGGAGCAGAATAATGTACAGGATATAATCTCTGTAGCCCAGAGCGATTTGATGCAGAATGTGCATGGTAAGGCAGAATTGGTTATCGCTAATATTATTGCAGATATTATTATTCGCCTCTTTGACCAGTTGGATGAACATTTAGAACAGGGCGGCACCTTGCTAACCAGCGGCATTATTGAAGACAGAATAGAAGATGTATTAGCCGCCGCCGAAGCCCATGGTTACGGTGTAGTAGAACGGCTAGAAAACAAAGGCTGGGCTTGTATAACTTTCAAACGCAAAGTTGATATGTAAAAATATGGAGGAGTATTATTATGCCACCTTTAACATTATGCGATGAGATACTACAAGTAGTTTTTGGAGAAAAACCATATTCATTCTATGCATATTTCAATGATGGCACAGTGCACTATTACGATGCCGAAAATTTGATAAAAAGTGCTAGTGCTGACAGTGTTTTCGCTGCCTTGAAATATATAGAAATATTTAGAAATAAAATTACAGTATTGTGTGGTACTGTGGCATGGGATTTAAGAGGAGATAGAAATCCTGCAGAATGTATCGATATTGCTCCTGATGTTATACATGAAGGCATGTTGGTAAGAGATCCGCTAGAAAAAATAGCACATGTTTAACACTATAAGCGTAACAAAAAGGCTGGCCTGAGGAATCAGACCAGCCTTTTGGGGTGGATTGATATGGAAGTCTCATTTTATGAATTAAAAAGTGATATCGATTGACATGATACTAACATCGCAATCGGCATTACTTTTTTCGCAGTTAGATTAACTCTATCTGGAATTTATACGATATACTATGTAGTGAAATTAGTATAGATTTTCGCAGTTCCTGCTAGCAACAGGGTATAGTATGACAAATGCAATGGTAGGGTGGTGTTGTCCCATGCCTATTTTTATGGTGGGATTATCCGCAAAATCAGATGGATTAGTTAGCCTATGAGCATAGCTCATAGGCTTGTTTTGCTGTAAAATTTATTGTGATATGGAAAGGTATTTTGTTCGATGGATAAAAAAGAGTATGAAAATAAAATAAAATACATACAAGAACTGCTTAAAAAAGGAAAAATAGAAGAAGCAAAAAAAGGTATATGTGGATTGAAAAACATATATCCATATTCCTTGAAATATATTTGTGAAAATGTTGAAGTAATGCTCAAGGAAGGAAAAGATAAGGCATATTGTCGTACTATTTTGGATAATATCTGTCAGGAATATTATATTTGTGATGAGCTAATAGATATATTTCATTTAAAGAAAGAGCTTTATGCACCAGACAATATAGAATATAAATTGTGTGATTTTTCAGAGAAGCTGTATGCAGCTCCAAATCACTGTGATATATACTGGCAGGATTTAGATCACAAAAAAACAGCCTTTTTAGCATCAGGTATAGATGAAAAAAAAGATATGTTAAAGGATTTAGCAGAAGCTTATTATATAGTACGTAATATGAATATGTATGTCGTTCTTATATTGGCATGGTGTTATTGTCATAGCAAAATGTCTGATTGTGAACAATATATTCATGAGGATGCAGGACAGGCATTTTATGGTTTTTATAATGTAAATTTAGGCTATTTGATGGATTTGCTAAGGGATGAGGATTCTTTTAGTTTTGTTTTGGTAGACGATATAGATGCTACTAGTCAGGATATTGATATATTGTCAAATGTATTACAATTTATGGGAAATAGATCTATCATTATAAGACAGCCATTACTAAGAAACATTGTAGAAAGTGAACACGTGGCATATAGTATGCAGCAAGCTTGTATGGAAAATGGCAGTATTGTAATACATCCAGCTATAGATGACTGTAATGATAAAGAATTATACTGGTCCCGTGTATCAGATATTATTCAATTCCTAGCAGAAAATCTGGAAGAAAAAACCGCTCTGACAGTATTTGCAGCCGATGATGTTATGGATGATCTGCATGAGGTAAAGAAACACGCCAAGCATTTGCAGCGTCTATCAGAGCGTAGACCAGAGCAGTTTTCTTATAGCATGTCCTTTGCTTGGGCAGGAGATTATTGTAAATATATGAGCTATATATATGGATTTTCTGTGAGAGAAAGAATAGAAAATCCAGCAGAATGTGATGTATCTATAGTTATTCCCGTACGTAATTCGGCAGATACTCTGCGTTATACCTTGCAAACCTGTCTAAACCAGCAAACAAACGCTGATTATGAAATAGTTCTAAGTGATAATTCTGATGAGGGAAATACTGCAGTATATGATTTGTATAGAGAAATAGCGGATGAACGTATAAAATATTATCATACACCGTTTGTTCTAGATTTAACAAAAAGTTTTGAATTTGCCTACTTGCATGCTAGGGGTGAATTTATTGCTTCGATAGGAGCAGATGATGGGATATACCCTTGGGCAATTCAATTTATGAAGGACTCACAGTCATGTATGAAGGAAAATAATATTTTACATTGGGATAGAGATTTTTATGCATGGCCTCAATTTTCAGCAGAACAGGAAAATATGTTAGTGTTTAAGATGCTTGACAATACTGATTCTCTTATGTTGGGAAAGTATATTTTAAGGGATAGTTTTTATGAAATTATAGATAATTTAAAACATGTCTTATATGGATTGCCGACATGTTATATAAATTCTGGTTTTAAAAGGAAATTTTTTCAGGAATTATTAGCATGTACAGGAAGATTGTGGGATGGTTCTAATCAAGATCTTTCTACAAGTGCAATGATTATATCTAATAATAGATTTTGTTACCATTTAGATATACCACTGACTATTGCAGGTATGTCAGGACATTCGTTGGGTGCACTTAGTGGTAGTGTAGATAATTATTTTGATGATTTGGTAAAAAAAATAAACAAATACAGCAGACCGCTGTATCGCCAAAAAGGAGAATATGCAGCAAGAAAAGTAGAATACTTGTTGCCTTTTTTTAGCGGTCCTGTATCAGATATTGTGAGTTTTTGTCGTCAAATTATGAGAAGACAAGATTTCGGCATGGTGTCAAATGCAGAGATAAAAGTAAATGATAGGAAAAAATTAATCATAATGGCATTAAATTACATCTATGCAAAGGATATATTTTTTTATTCGCGCTTATATAATACATATTATACTCTTAGCCTAGAAAATAATGCGGCTATTCATTCAGAACTTAATAACGATACAATCAATTTTGAATTACGGGAGATTTTAGATAATGGCAAGAAAAAAACATTATATCAAACTAGATTTGATAAAGATGCTTGTAGTTTATGTGTAGATGCATCGAATTTTGGCATTAAAAATATAAAAGATGCAGTAGATTTTGTTAGCAATATGCTTAACATATCTATTAATTATTGAGTTTTTAGAAAAAGGCAGTGGTAGAATGTTTAATAATAAAGCAATATTAATTACCGGTGGTACTGGTTCTTTTGGCAACAAAATGACCAAATATCTTCTTGATAACTACGATGTAAGAAAGATAGTTATTTATTCACGTGATGAGTTTAAGCAGTGGCAGATGGCGGAGAGGCTAAAGGATTATACAGATAAGTTGCGCTTTTACATTGGGGATGTGCGGGATGCCCAGCGTCTACATAGGGCGTTTCATGAGATTGATTATGTTATCCATGCAGCAGCTCTGAAGCAGGTGCCTGCTTGTGAGTACAATCCTAGCGAGGCGGTAAAAACTAATATTAATGGTGCTCAGAATGTTATAGATGCAGCTATTGACTGTGGCGTAAAGAAGGTTGTTGCTCTTTCCACAGACAAGGCAGTAAATCCAGTGAATCTCTATGGTGCTACCAAAATGGCCTCAGATAAGCTGTTTATTGCGGCTAATGCTTATGCCCGTGGGCGGGAGACTTCCTTTGCTGTGGTGCGATATGGCAATGTAGCTGGCAGTCGAGGTTCTGTAATTCCCTTTTTCCGCAGTCAGCTGGCACAAGGGGTAGAGGAGTTGCCTATTACAGATTTCCGCATGACCAGATTCTGGATTAGTCTGGAAGAAGGTGTTCAGCTGGTGGTTAAGGCTTTTGAGGAAAGTATTGGTGGTGAAACCTATATCTCTAAAATACCATCCTTCAAGATTACGGATTTGGCCAAGGCTATGGGGGGAGAGCATATCAAGCTAAAGGAAGTCGGTATTCGTGATGGTGAAAAGCTGGATGAGTGCATGATAACCAAAACTGATGCCAAGCATACCTATGAATATGATAAGCATTATATAATTTATCCTCATGATTATTGGTGGAATATGAACAGTAGAAGAATTATTACAGGTAAGCAAGTACCAGATGGCTTTGAATACGATTCTGGCAAGAATACAGAATGGTTATCCGTTGAGGATCTAAAAAAATTAGTAGATTCATTCTAAAAATATTTTGAGACAAGAGGTTAAATCTAATTATGAAATTATCAGATTATGTTGTGGATTTTTTATATGCAAAAGGCATTCAGGATGCATTTTTGTTAGCAGGTGGCGGAATTATGCATTTGTTGGACTCCATTGCCAAGTCAGATATAAATAAATACTACAACCTACATGAACAGGCTTCTGCATTTGCAGCTGATGGCTATGGGCAGTTTGCCAATAAGCCTGCCTTGGTACTGGCTACTACTGGTCCAGGTGCCACCAACACAATTACAGGTGTGGCATCTGCTTATATTGATTCCATCCCTATGATAGTTATAACTGGTCAGGTAAAAAGAGCTGATATAACTAAAATAAAGGGTGTACGTCAGACTGGGGGACAGGAAATAGATATAGTGTCCATGGCGAAAGGTATTACAAAATATGCTAAAACTATTCTGGATGAAAACACCATAAAATACGAATTGGAAAAGGCGTGGCATTTAGCTAATACAGGGCGCAAGGGACCTGTATTGCTAGATATTCCTTTGGATGTTCAAGCTCAGAATATAAATCCAGATACATTGGAGAGCTATACTGCTAATGATCAAGAGCCTTCCGCTTCTGAGGTTGAGATACAGCAGGTTTATGAACTGTTGAAATCAGCAGAAAGACCTTGCTTGTTGGTGGGATCTGGTGTGGTATTGGCGGATGCCAAGGAAGATTTAATCAAAATGGTCAATGCTATGCAGATACCTACAGTTTCCTCTCAAAGAGTAAAGAGACTGTTTAGTAAGGAGAATGCGCGCTATTATTATGGCAGTGTTGGTGTAGTGGACAGCAGAGCAGGCAATTATGTATTGCAAAATTCAGATTTGTTATTGGTACTGGGCAGTGGCTTAAGATATTATATGACTGCCTACAATGAACCAGGATTCGCACCTAAAGCAAAAAAGATTATAGTTAATATTCATCAACCAGAAATAGAAAAGCTGAGAATGCCAGTAGAGCAGGCCGTGGTTTCTGACGCAGGTGAATTTATATGCAGCTTGTATGCTTGGCATATAAAGCAGCAGGAGACTGTTGGCAGCGAAAAATGGCGTGTATATTGCGATAGAGTACGTGATAAATACAAGTTTGATATTGATAGTCTGGAGCATGATACGGAAAGAACAGATGGCTATTTGGTAACTAATGCTATTAATACCTATGCTGCAGACGATGATATTTTCTTTATATCCTCCTCTGCTTATGATTATCCATATAATGTTTATTCAATCCATGATAAACAGGATCAAATTTGCCCAATAGGTTTGGGTAGTATGGGAGCTACTTTGCCACAGGTTATAGGTGTAGCAGCTGCGGCAGGTAAGCGTCGTGTACTAGTAGGAGAAGGTGATGGAAGCCTGCAACACAATATACAGGAGCTGGCTTTGTTGAGGACATATTCATTGCCAATAAAGCTTTTTGTGGATAATAATAGTGGCTATGCACAGATTAGAAATATGCAAAATAGGCATTTTCATGGCAATTTAGCGGGCTGTGATGAAACCAGTGGCGTGGAATTCCCAAATCTTGAATTAATTGCCAAGGCTTATAATATTCCTTATTATTCCATAAGGACTGTAGCCGAAACTGAGGAAAAGGTTCAGAAGGCTTTGGCAGATAATGAGCCTGCTATTATCGAAATTTTTTCCAGCAAGGACACAGAAATCGTACCTATAATTAAAAGCCGTATGGGAGAAAACGGCAAAATGATTTCAGCAGCTTTGGAGGATATGTATCCGTTTGTTTCTAAGGAGGAACAGATAGAGAATATGTCCATATCTAATGAGTGAAGGAAGATGTAAACAAATGGCAGAATTGTGTCTGGGAACAGTTCAGCTGGGACAGAAATATGGTATTAACAATCAAATAGGCCGCCAGCCAACCCATGAGGAAGCTTTTGGTATAATCCAAGCTGCAATAGATAGTGGCATAGAGTATATAGATACAGCGTCTGTATATGGTGAAGCTGAGGAGCTTTTAGGAAAATTCGGGATAGGTAATTATCCTGTTAAGGTGATAACAAAGCTTTATATAAGAGAGCTAGCAGATATCAATAATATCAAAAAGCTAGTGCATAGTTCTTTGCAAAAACTAAAAATGGACTGTGTAGATGGGTATTTGCTACACAATGCAACAGATATGTACAATGATGCTATTATGCAACAAATGACAGAGGTAAAAGAGTCAGGTCTGGTTAATCATATAGGTGTGTCTATATATGAGCCAGAGGATGCTATTTATGCGGCTAAGCTAAAAGAAATTGACTATATCCAGATACCATATAATGTATTTGATCAAAGATTGGATCATACGGAATTTTTTCATTTGACGAAAGAAAATGGTAAAACTGTATTTGCCAGAAGTGCTTTTTTGCAAGGACTGTTATTGAGCGATGAGAAAAATATACCATTGCCGGAAGCGACAGATGGTATAAAAACATTTAGACGGATAATAGAGAAATATCATATATCACCGCAACAGGCTGCATTTTACTTTAGCTATACACATAGCAATATAGATTATGTTGTATTCGGCGTAGATACCAAGGAACAGTTATTGAATAACCTCGCTATTGTAAATGCACTAGATGGCGATTTTATGAAATGCAGACAGGAGCTGGCAAATAGCTTCAAGGATATGCCTAGGAAAATTATCACACCAAGTTTATGGAGTAAGGATTAATGATATGGCAAAAATAGATGTTAGAAGTGAGCACAATAGACAAAAATTATCAAATGTAATACCGCTAGAGACTCCTTATGTTTTTGGTTTTTTTACAGGTGATATATGCAATTTTAAGTGCAAATACTGTATTCAGGCTTCTGAAAATAGCGGAGTCGAATTACAGAAAATTTTTATGAATTGGGATGTTTTTGTTGCTGCAGCCAATGAACTGAAAAAATTTCCTGAAAGGATAAAGAAAATACTATTTAGCAGTATGGGAGAGCCACTATTGAATAAAAATCTCCCTAGAATGATTGAGTATTTGAATAAGAATGAAATAGCAGATTGCTATGAAATTATTACCAATGCATCCATGTTAACTCATGATTTATCTAAAAAACTTATAGATGCAGGGTTGAGTAGACTTTGCGTATCTATTCAGGGGGTAAGTGCGCAAAAGTATTGGGATATTTCTCAGGTAAAAATAAATTTTGCACATATTGTAAATGAATTAGCATATTTTTATGAGTATGCTAAAGAAAATAATAAGAATTGTTCATTGCATATTAAGACAGTGGATATAGCATTAGATGATGGAGAGGATGAAATTTTCAAAAAAATATTTTCACCAATATGTGATACTATGTTTATAGATAACATAGTGCCTGCTTTTCCAGGAATAGACTATTCAAATATGTGTGATGGAACAATGGGGTTATATGGAAAAACAAAAATTAGAAAAGTTTGCCCATGTGTTTTTTATACACTGTATATATTACCAAATGGCGATGTAGTCACATGTTGTGATCCACCATATCCAATAGTATTAGGCAATATTAAAAATGAATCCCTAATTGATATGTGGAATGGAAAAAGAAGGAAAGAATTCTTAAAGATGCAGCTGCAGGGAAATAGGCACAAACATCCAGTTTGTCAAAGGTGTATTCAGCCAAATATAACTGATTTTAAAGAAGATGATTTGGATGAAGTAGCGGAAATTCTTCTTAAGAAGATATAAATTATGACTTATGTTAGTGGTGATTAAAGATGATAGAAATAAAAAAGAGAAGCCTTAACAAATCAAACGAATTATGGAATGAGGCACAGAATTTAATATTATCAGGGTGTCAATTATATAGTAAAGGTCCAGAGACGCATATAAAAGGGGTTTCTCCGATATATATTGATCATGGCAAAGGTTCTCATGTATGGGATCCTGATGGTAATGAATATATTGACTATGATATGGGATTAGGCCCTATTCTTTTAGGGTATCAGTATGAGGCTGTTGATAATGCTGTAATCAAGCAATTACGCCGTGGCATGGGATATTCATTAGTAGCTCCAGAAGAGGTGGAATATGCAAAATTGTGTGTTAAGTATATTCCAAGTGCCGAAAAAGTGAGATTTTTGAAGACTGGTTCTTCTGCAACCGAAGCAGCTATTAGAATAGCTCGTGCATATACAGGACGCAAGCATATAATACGGGGAGAATATCATGGCTGGCATGAGTGGACTACAGCAGCAGAGAGTGTAAGACAGGGGGGGATATTGGATGACGTCCGCCAATATGTTCACAAATTTGACTACAATGATTTGAATAAAGTAGAAGAGTATTTTGAACAATATCCCAATTCTGTAGCTGCTGTTATAACCGAGGCTGTTGAAACAGAAAAACCACGGGATAATTTTTTGGAGAGACTCAAGGAACTGTGTCATGCCAACGGAGCGTTGCTTATATTCGATGAGGTAGTTAATGGATTTAGGTTTGATATAGGCGGAGCGCAGGCATATTTCGGTGTAACGCCAGATTTATCTACCTTTGGTAAAGCAGCAGCCAATGGAATGCCATTATCTATTGTTGCTGGTAAGCGAGAGATAATGGATGCTGTGGATAAAAAAATATTTATATCCACTACATTTGGTGGGGATTGTATTTCTTTAGCTGCTGGTATTGCTGTTATGAAGGAGCTAGCTTCAGGTGAAGTAAATAAGGCCTTGTGGGAGAAAGGAAGATATTTGCAGGACAATTTTAGACGGCTGGCCAAAGATGTGGATGTGCCTATTGATTTGCAGGGGTATCCGGTTCGCATGAGTTTATTTTACACAGATTATAATGGCAAGAAAGATTGGTTGTATAATTCTATTTTTATGCAGGAGTGTGTAAAACGAGGCGTGTTGTTAGGTTGGCATATTTTCCCTTGTTATTCACATACTAAAGAGGATTTGGATTATACCTTAAATGTATTTGAAGATGCCATGAAGGTTTATAAAAAAGCACTCAAAAGCGGAAATCCATCAAGCTATATGGAAGGTACGCCGTTAAAAATAGTATTGGGATAAATGCTTGATATTGTTATTTTCTCTAAATAAAATAGAATGTGACACCCTAATACAAAACTAGATTTGTAATGTGCTTGTGAAATTTATTATGTTAGGAGTGTTTGATGTGAAGAAGATATTAATCATAGGTTCACAGGGAATGTTAGGGCAGTCATTAGTCAAGATTTTGTCAAGAGATTCATCTATACCAGTTGTAACAGCCGCACGATATGGTGCTGATTATAATTTTGATTTTCTGGATGATACGAGTTTATGTGAATGTATAGAATCTACAAATCCAGATGTGGTAATCAATACTGCGGCCATTGTCAGTTTGCAGCACTGTGAAAGTGAGTCTGGCATGGCATATGCTGTAAATACCAAATTACCAGGCAGACTCGCTGAGTTATGTCATGAATTAGGTTGCTATTTTATTCACATCTCTACGGATCACTATTATTGTCATGATCGTGATAAAAAGCATTTGGAGACTGACAAGATTACTATTAGAAATGAGTATGCACGAACTAAATATCTAGGGGAACAATTAGTAGCGTTACATGCTCAAAATCTGATTGTTAGAACCAATATAGTAGGGTGCAGAAATAATTCACTAAAACCTACTTTTTTGGAATGGTGTATTCATGCTTTTAATAGAGATGAGGAAATGACATTGTTTGATGATTTTTATACATCATCAATATATACAGATCAGCTGTGCATTGTATTGGAAGATTTGTTGGAGATAAGACCGGAGGGGATTGTGAATATAGCATCTTCAACTGTTTCGAATAAAAAGGAATTTATTTTGGCCTTGGCAAAGAGACTTATAGGTAGGGAACCAAGATATAGGATAGGTAAGGTAAATCAAATGTTGGATGTACCACGAGCAGATTCTTTAGGTTTGGATGTAAATAAAATCGAAAATATTGTTGGATATAAAATGCCAGATTTAGAAAAAGTTATTTATGATATTGATTTAGACTATAAAAGGATGGGGTACTGATGAAATACAATACAGAATTTGCTATAGGCTCTAAAGTAGTGTCAATTAATGATCCTGTATATTTTATTGCAGATATAGCATCAAATCATGATGGAGATTTGAATCAGGCTAAGGAATTGATTTGGCAGGCCAAGGAAGCTGGAGCAGATGCTGTAAAATTTCAGCATTTTTTAGCAGATAAGATTGTTAGTGATTATGGTTTTAAGCATCTTGGCAAGCAGGCAGGTCATCAGGCTGCTTGGAAGAAAAGTGTATTTGATGTTTATAGAGAATGTGAATGCAATAGAAGCTGGAGTCAGGAGTTGGCTGATACGGCGCATCAGGCTCAGATAGATTTTATGACTACCCCCTATGATGTTGAAGCAGTAAACGAGCTAGATAAGTATATACCTGCATACAAAATAGGTTCTGGCGATATAACATGGATAGATTTTATAAAGATGATTGCTGGAAAAAACAAGCCTGTGTTGTTGGCCACAGGGGCTTCTGATATGTGTGATGTTACTAGAGCAGTAGAGGCAATTATTAATATAAATAGAAATATTGTCTTGATGCAGTGTAATACAAATTATACTGGCAGCTTGGAGAACTTCAAATACATCAATTTAAATGTATTAAAGACATTTTCTACATACTATCCTAATATGATTTTAGGGTTATCAGACCATACCCCGGGACATGCAACTGTTTTAGGAGCTATTGCTTTGGGAGCTAGAGTTATAGAGAAGCATTTTACTATTGATAATAACCTTGTAGGGCCTGACCATGCATTTTCTATGAATCCTCACACTTGGCGAGAGATGGTTGATAGAAGCCGTGAACTGGAATTGGCTATGGGAAATGGTCAAAAAATAATTGAAGGAAATGAATGTGAAACCGTTATTTTGCAAAGAAGATGTATGCGGTTTAAGCATGATATGACTAAAGGGCAGATTGTTTCTGTGGATGATGTTGAAGCATTACGCCCAGCACCAGAAGGTGCAGTTTTACCATATATGATGTCAGATGTAGTAGGAGCTAAATTGAAAGAAGCTGCAAAGTCTGGTGCTGCATTAATGCATTCTAATTTGGATATGGGAGATAAGCAATGCTAAAAGGAAAATATGTAGGCCTGAGAGCCATTGAAGAAAGTGATTTGGCGCAGCTTTTGCTGTGGAGAAATCAGCCTAATTATAGAAGATTTTTTCGTGAGTACAGAGAACTAAGTCAAACAAATCAGAAAAACTGGTTTGAAAGCAAGGTGCTTAATGATAAGAGTACAGAGATGTTTTCTATAGTGGATGTAAATACGGGAGAATTACTGGGAGCCTGTGGGCTTTGTTATATAGATTGGATAAACAGAAATGCAGATTTTTCCATTTATATTGGCAAGGATGATTTGTATATTGATGAAAAATACGCTATAGAAGCAGCCCAGATAATGATGAAATATGGTTTTGAAGAACTGAATCTTCATAAGTTATGGTCAGAGATTTACAGTTTTGACGAAGCCAAAAAAGTAATGTTCGATAGATTAGGCTTTAAGTTAGAAGGAGAGCATAAGGAAACTCATTGGACTGAGGGCAAGTGGTGTGATTCGCTGTTTTATGGATACATACACCAATAATTTTGGGAGCACTCCTAAATGATTAAGTAGTTAGGTTATAGGCAGGGGAAAAACTATGGCATTAAAATCCGCAAAAATTATAGTTAGGGATATAGGTTTTGGAGACTCCATATATGTTAATGTGGTCAGGGATAATGGTGAAAATATAGCGTATTTGATAGATACGGGTTATTTAAACAAAGAAAAAGCTTACCACTCCTGTCAGTAGTCAAGCAACAGAAATTTTATTAAAAGTTCACAGCATCTGAATGTATCAAAATACGATATAAAAAAGAAAGGAAGATATGGTGTTTTGCTTCTAGGCTACATCATACAAGTATACAAATGTGTAGATATGCAAATTATAAGTATAACGGTAAATATTTGAATAATCTGGGAGATCATATACAGATATTAGCGATAGATAATCTTTATGCAAATATGGGAGTAAATAAGAATGATCTAGTCTATATTGATATGGAGGATTTGGCTACGTATAATGGATCTAGGGTTAAATTACCAGTAGCCTTTCCTTTATTAAGATATAATGAAAATGGCATAGCTGGAATGTTTTCGGATAAAATAGAACCAGTTTTTATTGCTCTTACAATAGCAAAGTGGTTTTTGGAAAAAGAAGAGGTTACATATTTAAAAAGGTATGAACCCATCGGTTGTCGAGATGAGTATACTTATCAATTGCTATGTAAATATGAAATAGATGCATATTTGAATGGTTGCCTAACAATTACATTACCGCAAAGGCAAATAACACCAAATCAAAATAAAATATATTGTATTGACATACCTGAAAAATTAAAAGATAAATTGCCTACAAAAGTAAGAGACAATGCCGTATTTTTATCAAATATTGTAGATGGACCTCTAGATAATGCTACAAGGTTTGCTTCACATAGGTATCAAGAGTATCAAGATAATGCAAGTTTAATAATAACATCATTATTGCATATATCAACACCTTGTGTTGCGTATGGCATACCTGTTATATTAGCCAGAGATTTAATATCATATAGGTTTTCATGGTTAGATAAATTATTACCCATATATTCAGAGGACGAATATGATACCATAGATTGGAATCCTTTATCAATAGATATAGAGCAGATTAGAAAAAATGTTGCGGAATTGTATTCTAGTCGTATGGAAGGAAGAGAGTTTTATGCTCTTAAGAAACAGGTAAGTGAATACTATTTAAATAGAAAAAGAAACGAATATTTTAATGAACATTTCATTAAAATAAGGGCTTACATAGAAAAAAATTTTTTAGATAAAAATGAGGCTATTAAGTATAGCATATGGGGAATTACCCAAGTTGCTGAAATGATAAAAAAATATATGGATGATAATTATTGTAATTCTAAATTAGATAATGTATATGATAAAATTGCAGGGAAGTCATTTAAAGGAGTATTGGCTAAAAATATATTAGAAGCCAAAAATGATGAAGTAATTTTTGTAACATCAGCAGGAGCTATAAAGCAGGCGAATATACTGAGGAAGGATAAGTATAATTTTGTATATGCATATTGAGAAAGATGTTTATGAGGTATACTATTTTTATAAAAATATATGATAGAAGTATATTATTAATGGAGAGATGATCTATGAAGGCAGTTATTTTAGCAGGTGGTTATGGCACCCGCATATCGGAGGAGTCTCAAAAAAAACCAAAGCCTATGATTGAAATTGGGGGGATGCCTATTCTTTGGCATATTATGAAAGAGTACTCTGTTTATGGTATTAATGACTTTGTAATCTGTGCTGGATATAAGCAGTCTATGATCAAGGAATGGTTTAACAATTATTTTTTGCATACCAGTGATGTAACCTTTGATATGACCAATGGCAACAAGGTTATTTTGCATGAGCAGCATTCCGAGCCTTGGCGGGTGACGGTGGTTGATACTGGAGAAAATACCATGACTGGAGGTCGTATAAAGAGAATCCAGAAGTATATTGGAGATGAAACTTTCTGTATGACCTATGGAGATGGTGTGTGCGATGTGGATATTTCGGAGATAGTCAAATTCCATCGTTCCCATGGCAAGCTGGCGACCTTGACCTCTGTACTTTTGGATCAGTCTAAGGGAGTGTTGAATATAGGCGGCGACAATGCAGTGCAGTCCTTCCGAGAAAAATCCAAGGAGGACAGTGCGCCTATTAATGCTGGTTATATGGTGTTGGAGCCGAAGATATTCGATTATCTGGATGGGGACGAGTGCATTTTTGAACAGGCCCCTTTGGAAAAATTAGCCGAGGAAGGGCAGCTCATGAGCTATCGCCATCGTGGTTTTTGGCAGTGCATGGACACCATGCGGGAAAAAATCCAGCTGGAAAATCTTTGGAGCCATGGCAAAGCCCCTTGGAAGGTATGGGATGTGTAGATAAATATAGCTTTGGTGATATTGGTAATTTATGCTATAGTAAGCATCTGTAGTAGCTTGTTCATAAAAATATTGCTATTAATGACCAATTATGGTAAAATAATAAGCGATAAAGCCTAGATCTGCTTTTGAGACTAGACTTGGGAGCGAAGCCTTGTGAAAGGTTAGTTCTTTATGGATTTAAATTCCAATGTAGTTATACTTGGGATTGGGGGACGAGGTGTTAAACTTCGTCCCTTTTTTTAAAGGAATGATGTGTTTGAAACCATTTTTGGATTACGATGCTCAAATAAGAAAATTGAGCGATGATAAAGGTTTAATTATTACTGACGAAGAAAATGCAAAAGTAAAACTAAACGAAATAGGTTACTTTACATTGATTGGTGGCTATAAAGATTTATTAAGAGACTCTAACACAAGCAAGTATTTTGATGGAGTAACATTTGATGATGTTTTAGAAATTTATAATTTTGATACTTCTATTAGGGAATTATTCTTCCATTATATTTGCAAGATTGAAAAACATATGAGGAGTGTTATTTCATATGAATTTTGTTATATACATGGAGAGAATCAAGCTAAGTATTTAGATTGTAATACATATCGTTATAAGGATAACAGTGCTAAAAATCAAAAGCAAATAAAGAAATTAACTAAAATACTTAAGGATATTGTAGATAAGTCAAAAAAATACCCTTATATAAATCATCAAAGAGATGCTTATAAGAACATACCATTGTGGGTATTGATTAATGCATTGGAATTCGGAAAAATATCCAAGATGTATGAGATGTTTAAAATTTCGTTGCAAATAAAAGTAAGTGACAACTTCGTTTTTGTTACTAATGGCGAACTTATTAAGTTTATGAAAGTTTTGGTAGACTTTAGAAATGTATGTGCGCATCATGAGAGATTCTTTTCTTATAAATCACAGTATGATATACCAGATACATTGATACATGAAAAATTAAACATTCAACGCAATAATGGCCGATATACGTATGGGAAAAAAGATGTTTTTGCTGTTCTGATTGCTTGTATGTATTTGCTATCGAGGGAAGATTTTCTAAAACTAAAACGAGAATTATTTAAAGAAATTGAGGATTTCTTATCAAAAGATAAAGCTATAAAACGTAAAGATCTGTATGGGTATATGGGATTTCCTAATAATGTAAAGGATATTACTAGATATAGAAAATTAAAGTAAATTCATAATTTGTGCCGTATGCTGTGAGGCAT
>DAVZJH010000028.1:0-22125 GCA_052272885.1 Anaerovibrio sp.
CCACAGGTCGTTACCCTCACGGGTACGCTCACCTAACACCAGCAAATACGGAATAACCACCATGCTGGGTAGCAATATTATGAATCAGCTCCATGATAAGAACTGTCTTGCCTACGCCGGCACCACCAAAGAGGCCGATCTTACCACCACGGGAATATGGAGCAATCAGGTCAACTACCTTGATACCAGTCTCCAGAATCTGAGTGGAAGTCTCCTGCTCATCAAACTTTGGTGCAGGACGATGAATTGGCCAGAATTCCTTATTGCCAACAGGCTTAGGATTATGGTCAACTGTCTGTCCCAAAATATTAAATACTCGACCAAGGCAGGCGTCGCCTACTGGAACCTTAATAGGTGAACCAGTATCAACAGCCTCCATCCCGCGGGTGAGACCATCAGTAGAGCTCATAGCGATACAGCGGGTAACACAATCACCCAGATGCTGCATAACCTCTACTACCAGATCAATATTCACATCGCCGGCTTTACCCTGGATTGTAACTGCATTGAGGATCTCCGGCAGCTGACCTGCTGGAAATTCAATATCTACGACAGGTCCAATAACCTGTACGACTTTACCCTTTGCCAATGGTAAACCCCCTTATTTCAGTGCCTCAGCACCGCCCACGATTTCTGTAATCTCGCGAGTGATACCGGCCTGACGAACTTTGTTATAATGCAAATCAAGTTTTGCGATAAGCTCCTGTGCATTGTCCGTAGCATTGCTCATAGCATTCATACGGGAGCTGAGCTCGCTGGCTGCAGCCTGCAAAAGAGCGGCATAGATTGTAGTTACCAGATACTGTGGCAGCATATAGCCCAGTACAGACTGAGCATCCGGCTCATAGATGTACTCGGCATGGGTTCCACCCTGACCAGCCAAATTGCCAAAAGGCAAAAGCTGAACAGTCTCAGGAACACAGCTGATAGCTGACACAAAACGGGTATACACCATAGAAATTTCCTTGACCTCCCCAGAAACAAATCTGGAAATCAGGTCTACAGCAATATCCCTGGCATCATCATAGGAAGGACGCTCACTGATACCAATATAGGACTTGGCCACCTCATAATCCCGAGTTCTAAAAAAAGCATCGGTTTTGCGGCCTACAGCCACGATTTCAGTGTTGGACTTGTCCTCAATACCAGCCACAGCCTCCTTAAAGGCATTGCTGGCATACGCACCAGCCAGACCCTTGTCGGAAGCCATTACCAGAATCAGCTTCTTGCCCTCCTGGCGCACCTCCAGCAGAGGATGAGTAAAATCCCCTGCATTAGCAGCGATATCTGATACTACCTGTGCCATTTTATCTGCATAAGGCTTGTTGGCCACAGCCGCCTCCTTTGCCTTGCGCAAACGAGAGGTTGCAACCATGTTCATAGCGTTTGTGATTTGCTGAATACTCTTTACGCTCTTGATACGACGGCGTATATCCTGTAAACTAGCCAAATAAAATCACCTCGCCTTATGCCATTTTGTATGTTACAGTTTCCTTGAATTCCTCAATAGACGCGGAAATAGCCTTCTCCAGTGCATCATCCAGCTTCTGCTGCTGAACAATCTTCTCACCGATTTCTGGATGCTCTGCATGCATGAACTTCAGGTACTCATCCTGGAAGGTTACTACCTTCTCTACTGGAATATCTACCAGATAGCCACGAACAGCAGTAAAGATAACCAGTACCTGATCCTCTACGGACATTGGAGAATACTGAGCCTGCTTCAGAGTCTCAACCATGCGGACACCACGATCTAGCTGAGCCTTGGTAGCGGCATCCAAATCAGAAGCAAACTGGGAGAATGCTGCCAGCTCACGATACTGAGCCAAATCCAGACGCATGGTACCAGCAACCTGCTTCATAGCCTTAATCTGAGCGGAACCACCTACACGGGATACGGACAGACCTACGCTGATAGCAGGACGGATACCAGAATAGAAGGCATCAGTCTCCAGCATGATCTGACCATCTGTAATGGAGATTACGTTGGTAGGAATATATGCGGAAAGGTCACCTGCCAAAGTCTCAATAATTGGCAGTGCAGTAATAGAGCCTGCACCCAGATCATCAGACAATTTAGCAGCGCGCTCTAACAGACGAGAATGTAGATAGAATACATCGCCTGGATATGCCTCACGTCCTGGTGGTCTGCGGAGCAGCAGGGACATAGCACGATATGCCGCAGCATGCTTGGTCAAATCATCATAAACGCACAGGCAGTGACCGCCCTGACCATTCTCATCTTTTCTATACATAAAATACTCTGCCATAGCAACACCGGCATAAGGAGCCAGATACTGCAAAGGAGCAGAATCAGCAGCTGTAGCAGCTACTACGATACTATATTCCATAGCACCGGCATCTTCCAAGGTCTTTACCACGCGGGCTACGGTGGAAGCCTTCTGACCAATAGCTACATATACGCAGATACAGTTCTGGCCCTTCTGGTTCAGAATGGTATCTACAGCGATAGCTGTCTTACCAGTACCACGGTCACCGATAATCAACTCACGCTGACCACGGCCGATTGGTACCAGAGCATCCAATGCCTTGATACCAGTCTGGAGAGGCTCATGTACAGACTTTCTGTCTGCAATACCAGGAGCATTAAACTCAACTGGACGAGTCTCAGTAGTAGCAATAGGGCCCTTGCCATCAATAGGACGACCCAAGGCATCTACTACACGGCCAATCATGGCCTGACCTACAGGAACCTGCATAATAGTTCCAGTTCTCTTTACCTGAGCACCTTCCTTAATCTCGGTTTCGCCACCAAGAATAACGGCACCTACGTTGTCCTGCTCCAGGTTCAGAACCAGACCATATATATCATTACCGAAATCCAACAGCTCGCCAGCCATAGCCTTATTCAAGCCATGAATATGGGCAATACCGTCACCGATTTCGATAACAGAGCCAACTTCATCAACATTCAGATCAACAGCATAATTTTTGATCTGATCCTTGATAATGGCTGTTATTTCTTCCGGATTCATCTTCATACTTCGCTGTCACCCCAATTTTATCAATTACTTGCCATCAATTCAGCCTTGAGAGCCTGCAAGCGTCCGATAACACTACCGTCAATGCGGGTGTCACCAATCTTTACCACCACGCCGCCAATAATGGACTGGTCCTGATGGGTACGGAGCTGTACCTTTTTGCCGGTTACAGACTCCAGCTTGCTGCTCAGGCGGCTCCGAAGCTCCGCCTTCAATTCATAAGCCGTAGTAACATCTGCAACGATGATACCCTGGGCCTTGTTGGACAGCTCCTGATAGCAGTCGTTAATAGCCTCCAGCAGCACAATGCGGCGCTTGTCCACCAGCAGGAGCAGGAAATTCATCATCATAGGTGAAACCTGGTCCTTTAACAGCCTGAGAAGCACCTGCTTCTTATCTTCCGGCTGTATCTGGGGATTGGTCAGGAAGTCCTTCAATTCTACCTGAGCAAATAAAGCCTGACTTACATCGGCAAGCTCACGGCCATATTCCTCAAGCTTGTTGTCCTCATTGGCAATCTCAAAGATTGCCGTCCCGTATTTACGGGCAAGCTGTATATTTAGCATGGCAGATCACCAATTTTGTCCTTATCCAGCTGATCAATAAACTCGCCAATAAGGGCCTCATTCTCAGCAGCATCCATATTCTTGGAAACAATCTTCTGAGCTGCAGCCATTGAAAGAACCACCATCTGGCTTTTCAACTGCTCTACAGCCTGGGAACGCTCACGCTGAATCTGCTGCTGGGCAGCTTCCTTCATCTGCTTGATTTCGCTATGAGTCTCCTGAATCTTGGCAGAATGCTCATCCTGAGCACGCTTTTCTGCCTTATCCATAATATCCTGTGCCTTGACACGAGCACTAGCCAGCTGTGCCTTGTAATCCTTCAGGACAGCTTCAGCCTCTGCCATATCAGCATCAGCCTTCTCAATGCTGCCAGCAATGCGCTCTTCGCGCTCCTTCAGCATTTTTACGATAGGCTTATAGGCCACCAAGCGGAGAACGACAACCAGAATCAAGAAGTTCAGCATCTGAGCAACCAGTGTTGCATTTATATCTATCAATTCTATTGCCTCCTCTAAAAATCACACTTCAAATAGTTTCTTATTTGATAAGCGGATTTGCAAAGAGCATAATCAGGGCAATAACTGTAGCAATAATTGCCATGGACTCTACCAGACCGATAGAAATCAGGGTGTTGGTGAACAGCACGTTCTTAGCCTCTGGCTGACGAGTCAAGCCCTCAATGAACTTGCTAGCAACAAGGCTATCGCCAAGACCTGCACCAATTGCTGCCAAACCCATAGTAATACCTGCACCCAGCAGAGCTGCTGCTACCATAATTGCGTTTTCCATTAGAAAAATCCTCCTCTTACATTCCAATTCATAAAAATAGATAAATCCTTAGTCTTCACTTTCCTTGACTGCATTAGCAAGATATGCCAAGGACAGACTGGTGAAGATAAATGCCTGAACTCCGCCGATAAAGATACTGAAAGCCAGCCATACAACAGATGGAATAGGCATCCAGATTGGTACCAGCTTCAGCAGGATGATAATCAAAATCTCGCCTGCCATAATGTTACCAAATAGACGGAAGGACAGAGTGATAGGCTTTGCTACCTCCTCAATGGCATTGATAACCACAAATGGGGCTACTGGCTTGAAGAAATGCTGAATATAATGCATACCCTTCATGTAGATACCCAGAACATGGACAATCAGGACCATCAGGAGAGCCAGACCTAAGGTGGTGTTCAGATCATTTGTCGGAGATGCCATCTGTGGCACCAGACCTAGCCAGTTGGAAATTACCAGGAACAGGAACAGGGTAACAATCAAAGGTGTCAAAAAATCCCCTCTGGTTCCCAAATTGTTATGAACCTGTTCACGGAGCCAAACAATGAGAATTTCTACTACGTTCTGAGCTCCGGTAGGCACCAGCTTAAGACTTCTGGAAGCCAAAAAGCCAATTGCTATAACAATGGCCATGGTTATCCAGGTCATCACCAGTGTTTCCCAATTGAAGGTCAGTCCGGCAAACTGCACTGTTTCGCGAACACCGATTTCGTGCATAGAACCTCTACCTCCTTTTGTTGTGCAGACTCCAAGTCTGTCACACCACTTGAAAATTCCTTTGACAAAATATTGGGGAAGCCCTTACATTTGTCTGGCTGATAGAATCAGCATTACCATGCCCAGCACATAAACTATGCCAAAGCCTGTGACCGTGGCCAGAAACTGTCCAAAGGACACCTGTATTGCAGCCCAGAATACAACCGCCATCAGCATCAGTCTCAGAATTGCACCTATAACCACATGCTGCTTGGCTTGGGCGATAGTCATATCACCGCTGCGCCACAATCTGCCGAACATTACACCATACCAAACCATGCCAAGGCCATAGCCTGCTAATAGACCAGCCAGCAGCTCCAGCTTGCCAGCAGCCCATAGATTCACCACAATCAGCACCGTACCAGCAATGAGATACTTTGCTAGTGGCCTGGCCTTTGTCAAAAAAATTTCCCTCATATTCCTCCTCCGATGCAAAGCATCTTCGATTGAATATTAATAAATTGGCAGAAATATAATCCGCCCTCTAACCGTTTCATTATAACATATCTTTTCAGAGAATACACCGATATTGGGTAAAATAATTAAATTTATTTATTTATTTTTTTGTATACATAAATGCTCTTTATGTATAAATAATTATTAATTATTGAACCCCATTGTTTCAGCAGAAAAAGATTTTTATTCTCAACTATATTATTCTGAATGCAATCGAATTACAAAAAATATCTAATATAACCCATTTAGCTGCAAAAGAAAAAGCCACAACATATACTGTCGTGACTTTTCCAAATTGTGAATTTAAAGCTGGCGATTAAAACTATAGCCGCCGTTGGTAACTCCCCGAATCCCGTCATAAGCCCTAACCTGAGTATTGTTCCGGCGGGATTTGTTCAGCCAGGTTCTAGCCTTATACATAATCTGCATATCCAGAGGCTTAATCTGTTCCTTAAGCTGAGCACATTCCTCTGTATGGCGGAAATCCTGCTTTTCCACTGGCAGAGCCTTCATCATTTCCATCAGCTGCTGCCGCTGATCCACCAAATTCAAAAAGGTATCAATCTCCTCAGCCTTAATAAACTTCAAAAGCTCCTGAGTAACCATCCAATATTTTTCCCACAGCTGACGGTCTGTATACTCTATCTGACGCCTAGGCACAACAGGGGGCTGCATCAGGATGCACCTCTTTCCTGACGGGCTGTTTTCATGGCCTGTGCCCAAGCATCCCGCAGCTCACGAATAATATCCATGCACTCCGTAACCTTCTCCGGCTTGCTTTTCATATTAGCCTCTACCAGACCATTGTAAACATAATCATAGAGAGGCATAAGCTGCTTGGAAATATCATATTCCATCTTCAAGGTAGCCTGAAACTCCAGAATAATCTTCTGGGCCTTTTGGAGAGAGTTGTTGCAATGCTCCCACTCCTTGGCTTCCATAGCCTCCAGCCCTTCCTTCATAAACCGAAGAGCACCATTATATAGCATCAGTGTCAAAGCCTCTGGCGTAGCGGTCATAACCTGCTGTCTCTTGTAGGCTTCTGCTGCATTATTAATCATATATTTCCCTCTTTTTCAGGCTATTAGCCAGTAATATAGCTCAGCTGTGCACCTAGCTTGGAGAGAGCTACCTCCATAGCATCATACTTTTTGTACAGCTTGCTTTCGTAGGACTTCATCAAGGTCTGGAAGCTGGTCATCTTGGTGTTCATATTGGTAATCAGCTTGCCCAGATAGCTTTCATCATCAGTTTCCTTGCTGGTGCCAGCATAGCTTTCCAGCTTATCAATGTTGGTGTTCATAGCATTGTACAATCTGTTGGCAATACCAGTGTTGAGATAGTCACTCTTGCTGGTGTAAGTATCAGACTGATTCTTGTTAGTGGAGCCAGCAACATAGGTGCTATCCTGATCGGAAGCAAAGAGCTGATATACACAATCAGGGTCAGCAGTCAAAGCCTTCTTAAGCTTTTCCTCATCCAAGGTAATATGGCCCTGGTTGGTAGATGAAGTTATACCAATAGCGGCCAGGGAATTGTACTCACTATCTACAGCATCTACCTTGGTGTACAAAGCCTCACGCATATCGCTGATAATGGAATAGATATTGGAATCATGGTACAGCAGACCAGACTTAGCCTTTTCATTCCACTTGTCAATCTGGGACTCTGTCATTTCAGCTTCCTGCTTCTTGGTCAGTGGCTTGTAATCAGTATTCTTTTCTTCTCTGTACTTAGTGTTAAGACTGTCAATAAGAGTATTGTAGGTTTCTACAAACTTCTTCACATTATCCACAATCTTATCAGTATCCTGAGAAACGCTGATAGTGGAAGCCTGAGAAGTTCCATCCGCATTCTTGGCAGATACTCCATTGAAATTGTAGATAACATTGGCTACATTCAGCTTGTTGGTGGAGGATTCATAGGTCTTACCATCAATGGTAGCCTTGGCATTAGTGCCCACTGCTGCATCTTTCAAGGTATCATCCTTGGTAAAGCTGATTTCATTGCCCAGCGTATTGTTCTGACCATCATAGCTAGCCAGATGCAGCTTATTCAGAAGATTGGCAGATGCCTCGTTATTAGCCTTCAGGCCGATTTTGTTATCAGATCCGCTGGTTTTGTTATACAGACTGAAACTATCATTGACAGTATCATAACCACCCTGAATATTGGCACCACTGTTGGAGAAGGCAGAAGCCAAATCATTCAGAGTCTTATTATCACTAAAAATCTGGTCATAGGTAAACTCTATCTTATAAGTATCGCTATCCTTGCTATCCTGTACCTCAATAGAAATAGCCACATCAGAGCCCTTGAAGGTTTCTGGCTTGCCAGCGTCATTCGTAACAAGGTAAGATGTTTGACCATCAACAGTAGTCTTGGTAGCATCTCCACTAAAAAGCACATCTTTTAGATATGCACTATTAGCAGCGTTAGGATTTGCTCTGTTAATCTTCGCTCCATTAGCAGTCATCAAATAAGCATTGCTGGCTACCTGCTCCACAGTTACCTTGTGATTCATAGCTGCTGCTGCACCATTGGCAGTAACACTAACTACATCATTATTGCTGCTGCTTGCCTGCATAGCACTCATATTGGACTGCATTTTGAAGGTTGACATGCTTTCCTTAAATGCTTTTACATCTGTATATACTGTGTTATAGGCTTCCTTTACCCAGGTCTGCTTCAGCTGAGTCTGGTACATCTTATCGTACTGATTCTGCTTGTTCATCATTCCCATTTTTACCAGGGATTCAATGTCAAGACCTGAGCCGGACAAGCCATAGATTCCGTTTGCCCCCATTGCTGGTCCCTCCTTTATTACGCTTTCTTATCCAGGAAGGCGCCTAGCCATTCCTGAGCCTTAATCATACCTTCCACCATTTCCTCTGGTGGATATTCCTTAATAACTTCCTTGGTGTTCTTGTCCACCATCTTTACGGACATAACTCCTACTTCCTTGTGATATTGGAACTCCAGGTCACAGTTCAGCTTGCTCATAAGCTCATTCAACTCTCTAGTCATTTCGCTGACAAACTCATGGGACAGAGGGTTTTTGCTATCCTGATTTTCCTGCTGTTCATCCCCGGTCTGTTGAGGGTTGCCAGCAGCATTAATGGCATCCACACCATCGGTCTGAACCGCTGACTTAACAACAGCATTGCCATCTGACTGAGTATTCTGACTGCTTGCCTTAGTCTCGCTGGTATACCTTGATCCCTTGTTATCAGCAGCAGATACAACTACTGCTGCCGTTACCATGTCCTGCATCTTTCCAATCATCGTTATCCCTCCATAGAAAAAATGATTTAGTCCTTTAGTTTTTTTCAGGCAAGGCCTGTGACAGATCAAAATCTGCAGGTGCCGCCGCTGCATTGCGGTTCTCATCCTTAATCGCCCTGTAAATTTCTCCCCGATAGATCTTTACATGCCGAGGCGCATCTATTGCTACCCGAACATTTTCGCCATTAACATCCACAATATTAATGACTATATCATCCCCTACCATAATCTGCTGGTGGGGGCGTCTAGTCAATACAAGCATTATTCTGCCTCCTTCTTCTCAGGAAACAGTCGATGCTTGGTAGTATACTGAGTCTTTTCCAGCACCACCTGTCTAGCCTCTCTGCTGTGTCTGTTAATAACCACTGGTGCCAGCAGATTAGTAGTCATATTGGCAATACCTGTAGACGGAATAGATATGAGCGTACATACCAGAATATCATCCATTGCCTCAACCCCCAGCTTCTCCATATTGGTATCATCCAGCTCAAAGCTGTAATCTGGGAAGAAAACAAAAGGATCCGTCATGAGAAAAGCCAATTCAGGAGTAGTCAAGGATTGCAAAAACATATATGGTGTACCCTCTTCATAAGGCAATACCACAAATTCATGCTCCTCCTCAAAGGCTGGCAGGCCATCAGCAAATCTGATAATATCCTGATCCTCAATCTCCAGCTCGCCAAAACGGCGGGTATTTATCTTTCTCATATAAAAGCCTCCAAAAATTATTTTCGCAATCCTCTACATACAAATCATAGGCAGGACAATTCACACCCTATGCCTGTATATCGTAATGACCCTCCGTGGTCCACATGCGAATGGAGCCTTCCGTAGCAATATATGTTTCAGCCTCTCCAACCCGAATATCTATATTGGCCTTGGCCTGAGGCTTAATACTATATCTATCATGTCCCACATTCATCTGTCCCTTTATCTCCGAAGGGGTTACAGTAAATACTGGGTCGGGAATATCCTTGGCCACCCAGGTAGGCCATTTTACTACCTGATTCCAGAAGTGGGAACGATTCTGACGGCCAATAATGCTTTCTCCCGGCTTGGCCCCATTTTTGGCCATATCCCAGCCCTCTTGGGTATGGCGGGAGGTGGCCGCCGCTATATCCTGCTGTCCCTTCTGTCCATAGGTCTGAGCAAAATCTGTATTATTGAGATAACCATAGGCCTTGCGGCAGGGATAACAATCAATATCCACCTTCACCAGACTAACGCCCATATCAGCCAAAGGAGGCTCATAATCCCGATGCATTTCTGCTGGAACATAGCCGTTTTTCAGTCCCATAGCCTGCTGCTGGCGAATACCAATGCGAGGCAGCTGCTGGTCAATATTCACATATTTCATGGTGGACAGGATACCTGTGCCTCCAATAGCATCTAACATTCCCATCTGCCTCACATCCTTTCTAATTTAAGTATACATCACCAAGGCAATTTACACCAGCAAATTACAAATAATCTGCCAAGGTACCTGGCAAAATCTTGGAGCCTACAGACAGGGACAAGCTATAGATTGTCTGATACTCCATCAGCTTGGTAGCCAGCAAAGCCACATCGGTGCTGGATACATCAGAAATATCACTGGTAATGGATTCATTCTGAGTTACCAGCATACTGGAGGAGGAATTGTAGGCCTGCTGTCTAGCTGCCATCTTGGTCTGTGCCCCCAGCACTGTAGCATGAGCACTATCTGCAATGGTCATGCCCTGCTCACCAGCCCATTTATAATCAGCGCCATCCATCTTAGCTACCGTATACAAAAGCTGATTCAATCTAGCTGTACCACTATGAGGATCGTTGCCTACATCAAAAAGGTCACAGCCATTAATATCCTGACCAGTAACGTTAACTGTATCAGTAGCCTTGTCCACACCGCCATTTTTCTTCACCATAGAGATTTTTTTATCATCACCAGCATATTTAACAATATACTGCTTGGTGTAGGACAAGGTCAAATTTACATCCTTACCATCTACAGTTATTTTCTTTGAATAAGCTGTACCGACACCAGCAACACCTTCCTTAATCACACCATATTGGTTAAAATGATCGGAAACCTTAAAGGGTTGGGGTTGGGCTGTACCTGCTTGACCGCTGGTCAAATTACCTACCGTCTGATTAGGATTAGCAGGATCAAATTTATCCTCATTTTTATAGCCATTCTTGACGAAATCCTCAGTGTACACATCACCGGTATTTACATTCATATAATAGCTATTGCCATCACTACCATTGAGCTTCAACATCTGCTTTACAGTGGTATTTTCCTTACCCCAGCTGGTAGCTCCGGAGAAAAAAGCGGACTGCTTTTCATCCAGAGTAAAGGTATCTCCTCTATTCATCTTATCAGCGCTGATTTCAAAAGGCATGGTAGTGTCCTTCTGACCAGCAAAAAGGAAACGGTCACCAATCTGGGTATTCAAATCCGCCACCTGCTCCTGCACATTGGCCAAAAGCTCCTTGGCAATATCCTTCATATCGCTCTCATTGTTGGTAGAATTAGAACCCTGCTCCACCTTGGCCTTAAAGGTCTGCAACAAATCAGTTACATTTACCAAAGCCGCATCCGCATTCTTCATCCAGCTGGAAGCAGTGCTAACATTGCTCTGATACTGTTCATTGCTAATCTGATTGTTCTGATAACGCAGATATTTGGAATAGCCCACCGCATTATCTGAAGCTCTGTGCAGCTTGCTGCCATCAGCCTGCTCCATCAGCTTGCTGTACTGCTCATAGGTGCCGTTCAGCTGCTTCAAATAATTATTGGACATCATTGTACTCGAAATTCGCATCTATATCACCTTATCTTCCCACAGTACCAGTACCGTTAATCAATTTATCCAGACATTCATCCATTGCTGACAAGCAACGGGAGCAGGCAGAATACCCCTGCTGAAAGGTTATCATATTGCTAAGCTCCTCATCCCAGTTCACACCGTTGGTGGAACTCCTCAGGTTTTCCACCTGATCCATAACCCCGGACTGAAACTTTACTCTGCCGTTCATATTGGAGGCATCAGAACCCATAGTGGTCATGCTGGTGTTGTAATAGCTGTATAGGGAACCATTACCAATCAGCCGCTCCGGGCCATTCACCTCTGGGCTGGTCTTGTCCCGCTCACAGTTAAAGAGGGCTGCAATCCATACAGCGTTGCTGCCATCACCAGTACCATTAACATCCACTGGCAAAGGATTGCCATTGGGATCTATCTCCACATCACTCAGCAGATACAAAGGATTGCCTTTGTCATCCTGCTTAGCCAGCTTGGCATCTGTAGTAGTGCCGCCCCCCAGTGCTATGAACAATTCCTTGTTATTGGCATCCACCTTGGCCTTAGTCTTGACCGTAGTAGTAATCTCTTTAGTTTTGCCTGTAGCTGTCTTGAACAGCAGATTCCCATCACTATCCCGCTCACCGCTTCTAGTAGCCAGCTTCTTGTGACCATCTGTAGCGGTCAACTCACTGTTGACAGTAAATATCTCCAGAATCTGCATACCAGAAAGCTCTTCCTTAGCGCCAGTTTTTATATCAGATACAGCCAGCTTGCCAGTCTTGGCATCCCACTGGAAGGACTTATCGCTTTCACCATAGAAATTCAAATTGGTAGTAGCATTATCCTTGGGATTAGCATTGCCAAAAGGCTTATCCTTGGAGCCATCAATACCATAGCCTGCCTTGTGCTGGTCATTCATGGTAGTAAACATAAAGGCCGCCATATTGGCCACCTGATCTATATATCCCTTGTCCTCAGCTACAGCCTCAAACTGAGCCTTCAACTCACCATTGCCAGGAGTATACACCGTACCAGTCTGCTTAATTATAATATCATAATCACTCAGGCTGTAGATGGTGTTATTCTTCGGTGCAGACATCTCCAAATCCACCTTGGTAATGCCATTAACCAAGGTAGTACCGTTGCTGACCAAGGTGTACATACCATTGGTAGATTCATAAACCGTAATATCTGTCATAGAGGTAAGCTGGTCTACAATCAAATCTCTTTGGTCCCGCAGGTCATTGGCATTAGCCCCAGTGGCCTCGATACCAGCAATATTCTTATTCAGCTCTACTACCTGTCCCATAAGGCGGTTCATCTTTACCACACTAAGGCTGATATCATCGTAGAGGGAATCAATCTGCTCCTTGGTCTGTTTCGCTGCAATCTGCAAGCTCTGAGCAAAATTCTGTCCTGCATTAATAACATTCTGACGGCTGGTATCACTGCTGGCTGTAGTAGAACAATCCTGCCAAGCCTGATAGAATTTCTCCATAGCATTCTGAACACCGCTGTTATCGGAATCGTTAAAAATAGACTCTATCTTGGCATAGTTATTGGCCTTGCCATTGTAGTAGCCATCCGTACTATTTTCCTTCCAATACTGACGATCTGCATATATATCCCTAGCCCGAATAACAGAGGTAACAGTAGAACCATTACCTACCTGGCTGGCTCCTGCCAAGGTATAAACCTCGGAGGAAGGAGTTGCCGCTGCATGAGCAGTCTGGCGGGAATATCCCTCTGTATTAGAATTACTAATATTGTGACCAACGGTATTTAACCCCAGTCGCTGTGTATAGATACCATTTACCATGGTATTAAGACCTGAAAAGGTACTCTGCATTTTTTACACCTGCCTAATTATATATTTGCTTCAAACATCTTGGTACCAGTCAGAGTGCCAACCCCGCCAGCCTCAGCTGCACTATAGGTTACTCCTGCTGCCGTACCGGTCAAAACATTGATATTATAATCAATATAGCTCATATTCTTATCAAGATACTGCTTATTGTCTCCAGCCACAGTTTTCAGCTGATTGAGAGCCTTTTCCAGCTTCCCTACCAGCTGCAGAGCCATATTTTTCTCTAGGCTATCCCTTTGAGTTGACAGCCATTCTACCGCATTTTGAGCCTTCTGCTGTTGAAGAAAAGCCTGTCTCCTTTTTTCCAGCAGATTCAAATCTATAATCACTGTCTCGATTTCCTTGGTAAGACGCCGTACTGCGGGAGCCGCTGTATGTATAAGAGCTTCCCTCTGCTGACCCGACAGCTCCAAAAGCCGCAGGCACAGCACCAGCTGCTGTCGTAAAAATTGTATAAATTCCTGCACCTTATGCCTCCAGATTAAAATTCTTGCGATGAATAACCTGCTCCTGGCCCCGACTGCCATAGGTAGGCTCCACCATAGAGCCTCCCAGCTGGTTCAGCTTGGCATTAATAGCATCCAAGGCACTGGTAATCAGGATTTCATTATTGGCATTGGCCTCCTGCACATCCTTTACCAGCTGAGCCAGCATCTTGTGCAGCTTGTAGAGAAGCTCCTTTTGTTGAGCATTAGGACACTGCTCCCACACCTGATGCATTTCCATATCAGGCCGTACCTTAACACCGCTGTCTGCCATTTTCTGTAATAGCTGCCGCCGTTGTTTCTCCGCCTGATTGATTTCCTTAATAATGTCCTCTTCTCTGGCAATAAGCTTTTCCAACTCCTGCATTTTCACCAGCACCAGAACACCATGCTTTTCCTTGTTCAGCTCCTGCAGCTTTTGGTAATTGCTAATTAAGAGGGCCAGTATCCTGGCCAATTCCTGCCACATATCCCTACCTCATCTCAATAACGATACTGCAGCAGCTTATCTGCCAAAGCACCATTATCAACCTTATAGGTACCAGCAGCCAGCATATTCTCATACATAGCCACCTTGTCCATCCGCACATCAGAGCCAGCCTTTAGCTTGCGCATAATCTCATTAAACTGCTGTCCCTGAGAGGAAATCTGAATATCATCCCCAGCAGGCTCTGCCTGCTGATAGGCTTTACTAACCTTGTTATTACTGCCTGCATTAGCATATACACCTGCAATGCCCTGCAAATTGCCATTAATAATCACATTGCTCACCATCCTAAACCTCTATCACAAAGAAAATCAGTCTGCCCTTTTCCCGGCGGCACACCAACCCAAATCACTAATTCTAGGAAAAATATCGAAAAAAAAGACAGGATTCTTAAATCCTGCCAGCCTATATCAAAAATTTTGTCAACTCCAAAAAAGCTCCCTGCTGGGAGTCATGAAGAGCTGTTGTCATAATCTCTTCAAGTTATAAAATTATCCTTGCTATTTCTTATCTATTTCTGCTGCTATTGTACATAGTATGACTGCGATCTACCTTCTTCAAAGTTTTCTCAGCCTTCAACCGCTCAGCCTGATTGAGAATATCCTTGCTGCACTTAGGACACAGCTTGCCTGTAGTAATAGGCGCACCACAGCCCTGACATGGATAGGAAATCTCCAACCCGCTGGCAATAAACCGTCCAGCTTTAAGCATACGGAACACTACCTTTTCCTTAACGCCAGTGCCATCAACAATCTCCTTGATACTGCATTTATCATGATCCCGAACAAAGGAATATACCACCTGCTCCATTTCCTGTTCCTTGCGGAAGCAATCCTGACACATGCCTTGACCAATTTCCATATACAATCTGCCACATTCAGAGCAATTTTTCAGCTTATTCATA
Organism: Anaerovibrio sp.; assembly: GCA_052272885.1. Classification (GTDB taxonomy): domain Bacteria; phylum Bacillota; class Negativicutes; order Selenomonadales; family Selenomonadaceae; genus Anaerovibrio. Next base: position 15,387 of record DAVZJH010000028.1, read on the forward strand.
AAATCCACTCCTATTTTCATTATCCCTTTGTCCTATTATAATGGATTTTCGGCATACATTCAATATATTTTACCTTGGACTATTTTCTTCCCGAGGCAGCAACCAACCCTGTAATATCTACTGCCCCTGCTTCTTTCAGCACCCGACCACATTCCAGCATGGTTGCACCGGTAGTCATAATATCATCCACCAGCAAAATTCTCCTCCCCTGCAAGGATTTTTCTCCAGCCAGTTCAAAGACCTGATGGAGATTTTCCCGTCGCTGTTCACCACTCAGACCATATTGAGGCTTGGTAGCTTTGGTTCGTATCAGCCAGTCCTCCATAGCTATACCATGATTAGCCAAGGGCTTCTGAAAAATCAGCTGACTTTGATTGAAGCCTCGCTGAGCCATTTTATGCTTGTGGAGAGGCACAGGAACAGCCACCAGCTCATCCGACAGGTCAGGTATCCGCCGTATCCCCTCTGCCACTAGATTATGCAGACCGGGAACCATCACCTGCTTCTGCTGATATTTCAGCTGTCTCAGCATATTCCTAAGTTCCCCTTCATACAAACCCAAGGCCCAAATGCCACCAAGAAAAAGTTCTGTCATTTCCCTGTCCAAGGGCAATAAATGCGGTCGGCACACTCTGGCCAAACATTCATTGCACCACTGTCCCTGATGCTCCACATAGCCATTACAGCCGGGACACTTGGGAGGAAAAAGCAAATTCCAAAGCCACTCCACCATGCCAATCCCTCATTTCTACAGCCTATGTCCCAGTCTTTCCGCCAGCAGGGTATAACGCTTCCTGGTTCTATCATTTTCTACGGCAGTATTAAGGGCCGCCTTGGAGCCTATTAAAATCACCAGCTTCTTAGCTCTGGTAACAGCCGTATACAGAAGATTCCTCTGCAGCATAATATAATGAGCTGACACCAAGGGCAGTACCACCACTGGATATTCACTGCCCTGACTTTTGTGTACCGTCATGCAGTAGGCCAGCTGCAGCTGGTTAAATTCCGAGCTTTCGTATTCCGCCTCCAGCTCCTCCCCAAAATGCACCAGCATCCGCCCTGGCTCCAAATCCACAATATAGCCAATATCCCCGTTAAATACTCCCTTGTCATAATTATTTTTGTTCTGCATTACCTTGTCCCCCAGACGGAAGCTGCGGCTGCCATTTACCACCTCCAGCATATCCTCCTGCAGAGGATTCATTGCATTCTGCAGCAGCTGGTTCAACCGCTCCACCCCACAGGCATTTCTATGCATAGGAGAAAGCACCTGCACATCATACATAGGCTCATAGCCCATCTTCGGCAGATAGGTCTTGCACAAGGCCACAATCTGCTGTTCCGCCCAGTCAGCATTATTCTGCTCAATAAAAATAAAATCACTGCCCTTTTCTCTGGAGCACTGAGGCAGCCGCCCTGCATTAATAGCATGGGCATTCAGCACAATGGTGCTATCATCACTTTGGCGAAAAACCTCTGTCAAGCAAATCTTAGGCACCACCCCGCTGCGAATAATGTCCTGCAGCACCGAGCCTGGTCCCACCGCTGGCAGCTGATCCACATCTCCCACCAGAATCAAGTGGGCACCATCTGGCACCGCCTCCAGAAAATGCTTCATCAGCACAATATCCATCATAGAAACCTCGTCCAGAATAATTACATCTGCCTCCAAGGGTTCATCCTGATTGCGCCCAAAGCCAGAGCCAGCCTCCTCTGGATTGCCTCCAGCCTCCAGCATACGATGCACAGTACAAGCGCCTCTATGGGTAGCCTCGCTAAGTCTTTTGGCCGCCCGTCCTGTAGGAGCACCCAAAAGGATTTCCAGCCCCTGCTGTTCTAATATATCCAGCATAGCCCGAATCACTGTGGTTTTGCCAGTACCAGGCCCACCTGTCAGCACAAACAAGCCATGCTCCAGCACAGCCTCCACTGCCTGCCGCTGCTGCTCTGCCAGAGTGATTCCCGTAGAACGCTCCCATTTAGCCACCAGCTTTCCCCGCCCCTTGGCGGAAACAAGCATAGCCTCCCGCTGAATCCGCAGCAGTCTTTGAGCCGTTTCTCTTTCCGCTCTATAAAGATAATCGGGATAAACCAGCACATCCTCTCCCACAGACTCCTGAGCCAAAATGCCCTCTGCCAGATCCTGCTTCATAACCTCCCAGACAATATCTCTGGAAACCCCAATGCCCTTTTCCACATCGCTAACCAGCTGTCCATCAGGAATACAGCAATGGCCATAAAGAGCAATTTTCTGTAGCTGAAAATCCAGAGCTGCCGACACTCTAAACCGGCCACAAGGATCCATGCCCATGCCCTTGGCAATATTATCTGCCACCAAAAATCCAATGCCATCTACCTCTCGTGCCAGACGGTAGGGATTCTGCTCCATAACCTCCACCGCAAAGGAGCCGTATTTTTCATAAATACGGCCTGCGTAGATGCCAGATACCTCATGCTCCTCCAGCCACAGCATTACCTGCCGCAGCTCAGCCTTTTCCTGATAGGAAGCATGGATTTTTTCTGCTGTTTTGGCTCCAATGCCTCGCACCTCCCGCAGGCGGTGGGGCTGTTTTTCAATAATCTCCAAGGTCTGCCCACCAAAGACAGCCACAATTCTAGCCGCCATAGCCTTGCCTACCCCTTCGATTACTCCAGAGGCCAAAAACCTTTCAATGCCCTGAGGACTGGTGGGAGCGCTAATCACCATATGGAGAGCCTTAAACTGACTGCCAAAGCGGGGATGCTCTATCCACTGTCCCTTTAGCTCCAGCTGCTGTCCCTGCAAAGGGGCCGTAGTCTGCACCGTTACAGTAACAGTGCTATGTTGCCCCTCTGGCTTAAAGCGAAATACGCTAAAAGCACCATCAGGACTGCTGTAAATAATATTTTCCACCACGCCGGTCATGGCCTCCAGTTTTTCCATGCTCTCCTCCTTTCTCCGCCTCCTGCAAGGCAAATTCTAACCAAATCTCAGCAGATTCTACTGCTAGCTTCAAGCCTGCTCCTACAAATCAGACAACTGCTCCCATTTCTCGTACTTGGCCTGAATCTCCGCTTCCTTATCACCATAGGCCTGAGCGATTTCCATGCTTTTCTCTGGATCAGCCTGAATAGCTGGATCATTCATTTCCATTTCCAGCATTTTTAGCTCCGCCTCTGCCATAGCAATCTCCGCCTCAGTTCGCTGCAGAGTCTCTGTCCTCTTGGCCTCGCTCATGCCCTTAAAAGGATTATTTTTCTCAACCTTTTCCTCAGCAGCTTTACCAGCAGTCTTGGCACTCTCAGATAATTTAACTGCCTCAGCCTTGGCTTTGGCCTTTTCTGCCTCTGCTGCTGCCTTGGCCTCAGCCTCCAGCTCTGCCAGCTCCGCAGCCTCCTCGGCCTTTTTCTCCCGATAATAGCTATAATTGCCATTGTATTCCTGGAGACGGCCATCTGCTATTTCCAACACGCAATTAGCCACCTTGTCCAGGAAATAACGGTCATGGGACACAGTAATATAGGTACCTGGGAAGGTGGACAAGGCCTCCTCCACCGCCTCCTTGGCTGGAATATCCAAATGGTTGGTAGGCTCATCCAGCACTAGGAAATTGGCTCCTGTCAGCATCAGCTTCAAAAAAGCCAAACGGGACTGCTCCCCACCAGATAGGGAACCAATCAACCGCAGTACCTCATCCCCATGAAAGAGAAAAGCCCCCAAATATCTACGGCTCTGTTCCTCCGACAGGCCGTATTCATATTCCATTTCCTCCAGCACAGTACGCTCCATATGAAGCCCCTCATGCTGCTGAGAAAAATAGCCAATCTTCACTCTGGAACCAAGCTTGATTCTCCCCTGAGAAGCCTCCATCTCCCCAATCAACAGCCGCAGGAAGGTAGTCTTGCCTGCACCGTTAGGGCCTACCACAGCCACACCGTCCCCCTTGCGAATCAGCACATTCACATGGTCAAAGAGATTCTTATGACTATCTGGGAAATTATAGGCCACATCCTCAAACTCAGCCACTCGCTGGGCACATTCTCCCGGAGGATTAAAGGCAAAATAATTAAAGGCTGCTGTATCAGCTGGCTTCACAATCCGCTCCAGCCTATTCAGCTGACTCTGCCGACCTCTAGCCTGCTTGGACTTAATACCTGCCTTATACTTGCGGATATATTCCTCGGTTTTTTTAATATGCTCCTGCTGCTTTTCATAGGCAGAAAGCTGAGCCGCCCGCCGCTGCTCTCGCACCTTCATATAATAGGTATAGTTTCCCTCATAGGCTGTCACTGTCTTGTTTTCAATCTCAAAAATCCTATTGGCCACCCTGTCCAGAAAAAATCGGTCATGGGAAATAATCAGCACCCCACCGGCGTAATTTTGCAAAAATCCCTCCAGCCACTCAATCATACCTACATCCAAATGGTTGGTAGGCTCGTCCAAAAACAGAAAATCCGGCTGTCTTAGCAAGGCCTTAGCCAGGCAGACTCTGGTTTTCTGACCACCAGAAAAATTTGCCACCAGCTTAGCCAAATCCTCCTGGGTAAAGCCCAGGCCAAAGGCAGTACGGCGAATACGGCTTTCAAAATCATAGCCGCCTGCATTCTCAAATCGCTCCACCAGACGACCATAGGCCTCCAGCTTTTCCTCACTATGATTCTCCTTGATTTCTGCCTCCATAGCCTCCTTGGCCGCAGCCAAGGCCAGCACATCCTTAAAGGCTGTTTTCAGCTCATCATAGAGGGTATGGTCACTACTCATATCCGCCTGCTGTTCCACATAGCCAATAGTATCCACTGGCTCCATAGATACAGTACCCTTATCATATTCCACCTTGTTCAGCAGGCATTTCATCAAGGTAGACTTGCCAGCTCCATTAGCTCCCACAAAGCCTACTCGTTCTCCCCGCTTAATCTCGAAGCTGACATCATTAAACAGCTCCTCTATACCAAAGGCCTTGCACAGGCCTGTAACCTTTATGCTTCCCATTCTGTCTCCTATTTACTCATAATCCTGACCGATATAAATAACCGCTTCATTAGGCTCCCCGCCATCCATAATGGTGCAGGCAAAAGGCATACCATAAAACCAATCAGTATTACTGCTATCTGTCACAATAATGGTATGTGCTCTATCACTCTTGCGACCAGTGTCTACACCGGTTACATTAAAGCCCTTGGCCCGCAGCTTGTCTGCCATACGGGCTGCCGCCCCATTAATACCACTATCATTAATAATAAACACCGAAATTCCCTCTGGCCCAGAGGCCTTGGCCACCCTTGCCTTGGTTTCAGTCTTAGACTCCTTATCCCCCTCCTCAGAAGCAGGCTTAGAGGACTTGGTTTGAGCCATATCGGATTTTTCCGCCATTACCGTAATCCCCTTTGGCAAGGAGGACTCATATTCCTTTACCAGCACCTGGGCAGACTCCAGAGCGCTATCAGCCAGCTCTGTATTCATCTGGCTGGCCACCAGCTGTCTTAGCTTCATTATATCTGGCAGCCAATAGCTGATATCCTCCAAATAAGCAGGACTGCCTGGCACCATTTCCGAGGTCATACCATGCTCCCTGATAGAAGGCAGCTGCTTAGCCAGAGAAACCATCTCCGTCAAAGGCATATCTGTTTCTACAGCTGATTGAATCTCCTCCATCAGCTTAGGCAATTTAGGCACTACTGATGGAGAAAGCATCTTTTCCATTACTGCCTGCATAAAATGCTGTTGGCGAGCTATACGGCCAATATCTCCCTCCCCATCTCTAAACCGCACATATTGAATGGCCTTTTTGCCATCCATATGCTGCATACCAGGATACAAATCAATAACCAATCCCCCATCATCATCCCAGGGATCCTCATAATACATCCGCTTTTCTACATTAATATCCACTCCGTCCAGAGCATCAATAATCCGCTCAAAGGCCTGAATATCCACCAGCACATAATAATCCATAGGCACTCCCAGCAGCTTTTCCACGGTTTTCCGTGTCAGCTTGTGACCGCCATAGGCATAAGCATGATTAATCTTGTCGTAACCATTGCCCTCAATCTGTACTCTGGTATCTCTAGGCAGGGACAAAATCTGGGCTGTTCCTGTATCCTTATTGACAGTAACTGCCATCAGGGTATCACTACGGCCTACATCATCATTACGGCGATCCACACCCATAACCATAATGTGCAGATAATCCTCTGACTTCTGAATCCCTGATTGAACCTCTATATTTTCCTCGACTTCCTGACTGCCAAACCAATTAGCAGCTACAATCCCTGTTACAATTACTACCAATATTACCGCCAGAATATATACTCTAGTCAGATTACGACGACGCCTGCGCCTAACTCGCATCTTTTCAAACTCCTCTTTTCCATACAATCACAAACGAATCTTCTAAACCTTTCCCTAGTATATCAAAAGGCGGTAGCTGTCGCAAGGCATATCCCCCTTTTCCTAATACATTATAAACCTTCTCTATTATCTCCTCATAAATCTCATCAATATTATGGCAACATTTTCTTATTTTTATATTATACATATTGCGAATTTTTCTAGGCTATTTTATAATATTCTTACTCAGTGTGGAATATCCATACACAAAGTATTATCAAATCATTTTTCATATAAATTTTTAAGGAGTGTGCTAATATGGGAGTTCGTATGAAGCTGGGTTTGAGCTACCTGGCAATGGTTTTGATGATTGTATTTTTAGGAGTGTTTGCCCTGTGGTCCATGTCCAATATGCAGAAATCTGCTGATGAT
>DAVZJH010000029.1:0-21915 GCA_052272885.1 Anaerovibrio sp.
AAAGGGTACTCCCATATCGCCATTAATAGTGATATAGGTTTGCACTTCAATATAGCGCGAGCGTGCCTGTAAGGGTATATGTCATGCCTATAAAAAGTGTATAGATAATTGATGTATTCGGCAAATTCAGAATTTTATTCCTGAAACAAGCTGTAGCTCCCAGGCAATATTTCCCCATCAGGGCAGATATTTACCCTTACCCCCAAATCCTTATAAATTCTCTCAAAGGCATCCCCTGCCTTCAATTCCCTAGCAGCTTCTGGATGAATATGAAGTTCGTACCCATCAGCGCCATGCTTGCGGGACTCAATTCTACGAATATCCCGGCACACACTAATAGCCAAAGCCTCTGTGGACAGAATTCTGCCAGTACCCTGACAAACAGGACAATCCCTATGAAGCAGATTATCTATATTATGTCTTGTCTTTTTGCGAGTAATCTCCACCAACCCCAATGCAGTAATATCCACCACATGAGTTTTGGTTCTATCCTGCTGAGCCAGCTGCCTCAAAAGCTGCAAAAGAGCCTTATTATGCTCTTCCTTTTCCATATCAATGAAATCCACCAGCACAATACCGCCAATATCCCGCAGCCGCAGCTGGTGCATAATTTCCACCGCCGCCTCCTTGTTCAAAGCAAAAGCCGTTTCGCCCAAGCTGATATTGCCCACAAAACTGCCAGTATTAACATCAATAACCGTCATAGCCTCAGTTTTGTCTATAACCAAAAATCCCCCAGAAGCCAAGGGAACCTGACGATTACCTGCACTGACTGCTTCAGCTTCAATTTCATAATATTCAAATATATCACTGCCCTTGTACAGCTTCAGCCTATCAGCCCACTCCGGTGCCATGCCCTGCAGCAAATCCTTAACTCGGCCATAGACAATCTCATCATCAATCACCATTTGTTCAACATCCTCGTTAAACAAATCCCGAACAATGCGGATAACCAAATCCACATCCCGATACAAAAGACCTGTGCCCTTCATCAGCTTAGACTTGGCCTCAACGGACTGCCAAACCTTGATAAGATAGCGAATATCCCGCTGGATGCATTCCTTGGACTGGCCCATAGCTGCAGTGCGAATAATCACACCCATATTCTCTGGGCAAGCCTCCCGTACAATATCATAAAGGCGACGGCGCTCCTGCTCCAAGTCAATGCGATGGGATGTGCCTATATAAGCCGACCGAGGCATCAGCACCACATTCCGCCCAGGAATAGTCAAATGCATGGTTGCCCTAGGCCCCTTGGTGCCTACTTCATCCTTGGTAATCTGTACTGGCAGCACCTGACCAATATGAATGGTCTTTCTAGGACTCCCAGCTCCATCTACCTCCGCCTTGCCGTCCCCTATATAAAGAAAAGCATTTTTGCTCTGGCCAATATCCACAAAGGCCGCCTGCATACCAGGCAGCACATTCTGCACGATACCCTTGTAGATATTTCCCACCAAATGGCTATGCCTTGGCCGTTCCAGCTCCAAGGAGGTTAATCTATTATTCTCTTTTACAGCAATGCGGGTTTCCTCCGGCATAACATTGACTATAATTGATTTCATATCCAGCTCCTGATTTTAATTTTGCCAGCCAATTGATTAAACCAAATCTATTAAGACTTTCCCCTGACCCTTCATGGAAATTCTCTTAATCAAAACCTTTGGCTCATCCACTGGCAAATTGTATTCGGCCTGCAATAGCTTAAGAATTTCTCCTGGCTTTACACTGCCACTTTGCGTAATGGCAATATCCATATACAGCTTTAGCAAATCCCCAGCCATAGACAGCTTGACAGGCTTCAGCATATACTGCTTTGTTTCAATCATCTTGTTAGTCTTAGGAGTCACGCGATGAACCATAGCCTCTGGGGCTTTATTATAAGCCTCTACAGCCTGCACTGCTTCCTGCCAATCTCCTATCAAAGGCACATACAGCTCATATTCTGCCTCCTGCACCTCTGCCATCAAGGCCTTATGCTTTTTGCCCTTACAAGGCTTTGGCTCTGGTACTTCCTTCAGCCTCAGCAGCTTTACCCCCGGTGGCAAAGCCTTACTAAGACGATCAAAGACCTCTGGCTGACACAGTGGCTTGGTCAGCTCAAAGTCCATATACTCTGCATCGCTAATAACACCCAAGGACAAAGCAGAAGCAAAGGCAATCTTGATATGAGGATTAAATCCCTCAGAATAAGCTGCTGGCAGCTTAGCACGACGAATAGCCCGCTCCATAACCCCAGCATAATCAAGGTGGGAAATATAACGGATTTCCTCACCCTTGGTAATTTCAGCCCGATATTTATACATTTTCCCGCCTCCAATCTACAACCTTGGCCTTTAGAGATGGACAAACGCCACAGGCAGAGCATTTACCACGACGGCAATCCTCTGTCAGCTGCTCCTTAATGGCCTTGCCATACTCCCGCAACAAAAATTCCTTGCTTACACCTGGAGTTGTATGCTCCCAAGGCAGTTTTTCCTCTGGCTCTCTAGCTCTCTCATTATAAAGATGCAAATCTATGCCACATTTGGCAAAGGCCTCATGCCATACATCATTTTTGAACAAATCATTCCAGCCATCAAATTTGGCCCCATCCTTCCAGGCCTGATAAATAACCTGAGCTATTTTTCTATCACCTCTGGCAATAGCTCCCTCCAGCACACTAACTCTGGCATCATGATAGTTGAACTTTACAGCCCGCTCAGTAATGCTATCCTTCAGCAAGCGCTGACGACGGTGAAATTCAGCTTCTGGCAGCTGGCCATACCACTGGAATGGCGTATGAGGCTTTGGTACAAAGCAGGATACGCTGATGGTTACAGTTACACCCCAACGACCTGTAACCTCCTTGTACTTTCTAGCTACCTTCTCCGCCAGCTTAGCAATCCCCACAATATCCTCATCAGTTTCTGTAGGCAGTCCCATCATAAAATACAGCTTTACCTGCTTCCAGCCCTGACGGAAGGCCGCCTCCGTAGCAGCCATAAGGTTTTCCTCAGTGACACCCTTGTTGATAACATCCCGCAGTCTCTGAGTACCAGCCTCTGGTGCAAAGGTAAGACCACTCTTGCGCACCTGCTGCATTTTGTGAGCCAAATCAATGGAAAAGCTATCTATACGCAAAGATGGCAGAGAAAAGCTTACCTTTTCATCCTTAAAATCACTAAACAAATCATCCACCAGTTCGCCCAAGCAGGAATAATCTGCAGAACTAAGAGAGGTCAGGGACATTTCATTGTAGCCAGTGGAATCAATTAGCTTACGAGCCAGCTCCCGCAGCTTATCCTTGCTTCTCTCTCGTACTGGACGATAGGAAGTACCTGCCTGACAGAAGCGACAGCCTCTGGTGCAGCCACGGAACAGCTCCAGCATAATTCGGTCATGAACAATATCAATATATGGCAGCACAGGCTTTTCCACGAATCTCACGCTATCCATATCCTTTATCAATCGCTTATATATAATAGGCTTAGCCTCCGGGCAGGCTGGCTCTATATCAGCAAAAAGCCCCTGCTGATTGTAGGTTATATTATAGAGAGATGGCACATAAATTCCATCCAGAACAGCCAATCGCTTCAACAGTCCCTGTCGTCCCTCTGGCTTGCCAGCCTCCTGCCAGTTGCGGAATACATCCACAGTTTCGCAGATAAGCTCCTCTCCTTCACCTACAATAAAGAAATCAAAGAAATCTGCTATAGGCTCTGTATTATAAACACATGGGCCGCCCCCTACAATAAAGGGATCATTTTCCCCCCGATCCTTGCTCCAAATAGGAATCCCAGCCAAATCTAACATATTCAGCACATTGGAATAAATCATCTCATATTGCAAGGAAAAACCTAGGAAATCAAATTCCTTAATGGCATGGAAGCTCTCCAGGGAGAACAGGGGAATCTGCCGCTGACGCATGATTTCTTCCATATCAATCCAAGGAGCATATACCCGCTCACAGGCAGTATCCTCTCTGGCATTCAAAACCTCATAAAGGATTTTCAAGCCAAGATTGGACATACCTACCTCATATACATCAGGCAGGGCCAAAGCAAAATGGCAAGGGGTACTATCCCAATCCTTATGAACAGCATTTAGCTCATGACCGGTATATCTGGCAGGCTTCTCCACAGCCTGCAGGACTTCTGGTTCCAATTTAATAATCAATTAATTCTAACCTCACTCATACATTTCTATTTCATCTAAAATTGCAATTTTTGATTGCGCATATATATATTCATTAAAATAGCCACCGCCAAAATATTGGTAGTCAAGGCACTGACACCATAGCTCATAAAGGGCAGCGGAATACCTGTTACTGGCATAATGCCAGCGGTCATACCCACATTAACCAGCACATGGAAAGCCAGCATGGAGGTAATACCTACTGCCAAGAGAGTACCAAAGGAATCCTGAGCCTGACGGGCAATCTGAACTCCTCGCCACAATACTACCAGATACAAGAGAAGTAAAATTACAGCTCCTACAAAGCCCCACTCCTCACCTACTACAGCAAAGATAAAGTCTGTATGATTCTCTGGTAAAAAGTTAAGCTGGCTTTGAGTCCCCTCAAACAATCCCTTGCCAAAGAGCATACCAGAGCCTATGGCTATTTTGGACTGAATAATATGATAGCCAGAGCCTAAAGGATCTACATTAGGATCCATAAAAACCATGATACGCATTTTCTGATAATCCTTAAGAAAATGCCATAATATAGGCATACAGGCTATACCTGTGCCAAAAATACCTGCTAGTAGCTTCAAATTGATACCACAGGTAAATACCATACCGAAAAAGATAGCTATAAATACTAGAGATGTTCCCAAATCCGGCTGTTTCATAACCAGGAGAAAGGGGACTCCAACATAGGCCGCCACCGGCAGCAAATCCGATAAGGTATTGAGCTTCCCCACCCTTTCCTGCAACATGGTGGCAAGGGAAATTATCATAATAATCTTAGAAAACTCCGAGGGCTGCAAAGTAATAGGCCCCAACTGAATCCATCGCTGGGCACCCAAAGCCGTCTGTCCCACAAACATAACTGCCAGAAGCATCACTAGATTAAATATATACATTTTTTGTCCGTAGCGCTGCAGCATTTTGTAATCAAAATTCATAAAAAATACCGCCAAGCCTACATTAATAATTGCAAAGATTCCCTGGCGCTGCACAAACCAATATCTTTCCTCACTGGGATTATTAATATGAGTTGCACTGCCTATAATAATCAAGCTAATTATCACAATAGCTGACACAGCCAGCAAAAGCTTCATATCTATCTTTCGCAACAGCTTTTTATCAAAAATCAAGGCCAATCCCTCCTAGCCAAAAACTTTTCAATTAACCTTATTATGATAGCATGTAGGAGCAAAATTGACAATAAAAAAGGACTGTCCAGAGAGAAAATTGTGACGTCTTTCCCCAGCCAGACCAACAGCCAGCCTAGGAAAATCTCTACAAAATCCTGAACAGTCCTCCCAAATATACTTATTCTGCCTTCCACAATCCATGAAGATTGCAATATTCATATACAGCAGCTACCTTGCTACCCTCTGTCAGAACAAATTCAGCCACTGGCTTCGTTTCAGGCTTCAAATATTTAATCTGATAGCCATCCTCAGTCTCCAGCACAATCCACTGAATGTAATGTGCCTCCAGCATAGGATGCTCTACAGAACCTACTGTTACCTTTACCTGATTGCCATTCTGCTCAACCACAGGTACATGCTTTTCATGAGCACCGTCACTGGTTCCAGGCTGCAGCTGCGCCATGACATCCCCGCAACAGGACACAGGTGCACCAGAATCCTCCAGCTTCACAATAATGTTACCACAATGACTACATCTGTAAAATTTCAATTCCATAACCAAACACCCCTTTCGTAAAATTGTTCATATGGAATAATAACAACCCATAATTACATTATATAATAATAACAATTAAATGCAAGGGATTCGTAATACTATTTGCTTATGATTCGTAGGTTAACTAAATATGAAATTTATCGTATCCATTTGACTTTCCCAGCTCTATTATTTTCGTCTTGCCCTTCAGATTCGATTTTTCATTTAATCCGCAATCTGACCTAATTAATATAGATTCTTCAAAACAAGTAATATCCATCAAAGTAATATGCTCCAGATTTTTTGTCACTATTTCGCATAGCTCAATGTACTTGTTCATAATATCCATATTGTCAAATACTGTATCAAAAACAATATATTAGATTGTGCCCATGCTGGGCACACTATAAAAGAAAATCTCCACAAGTCAGATTGTTATTTCCAGCCTATGGAGATTATTTATACATCGCTCTCATCCAAGAGCTTTGTTAAAACTTTATAATCAAGATACTGAATACCGCCCTCACCATGATGAATCTTATCAGCTAAACTACTGCTATAATATATTTCCATGGCTTTTTCTAGGGAGATATTTCTTTCTGAGGCAATATAGCCAATAATCCGTTCTTCCAGTCTTTCCTGATATATCTGCTCCATTTGCTTTTCTTCCATGCTTCACACCTCAATATAGGAATCATAGATTAACAAACGCTCTATAGCTCTCTGAGTAATAAATGCCGTTTGATCATAATTAGGGTATGCCTTGATCTCTTTCAAAGCTCTTTCTTTATCCCAAATACCTGCATGATATAAATCTACAACCCTAAATACCTTATCATCTGCAACTTTGCCTGAAATCAAATCGTATTTCCTATAATCCTGGGCACCATCACGACAACGACACACAAAATCAATCCATTCATGCATATCATCTGAAAAAGTTTTATACTTTAAATCTCCAATATCACCTAACATTTGATAACAATTTACAATAGCAGTGTTTTTCCGCTGCAATGCTGCTTTTCTCTGAGCCCAACGTATAGCCTGCTCCTTAATCGTAGTAACATAGAACCCAATTCCAAAGTCTAAATATCTATACGAATGCTTCACATCTGGATGCTGAATCACCTCTGTAGAACCGTGGAATACAATCACACTATCACCCCTCGTATTCTAAGATAGTTCTTAACATCGTCTATCAAGTATCTGCTGCTCTGAGTATGAAGAATTTCATAGTTAGGAACAATATATTCATTTATACACCCTGTAGCCTTCAATTTCTGATAAACCTGCCTTGGAGTCATCTGCCACGCATTGGCACAGGCATGAATCATATAAACAACAAACTCCATGGTTTTTCTATTCATAATTTACACTTCCCCTATACCATAAAATATCATTACGCAACTTTTACCACATATTTCTGCTAACATTATACCATTTGTCTTTTCTAGAAACCACAAATATTATCAATTCTCTCTGCATTACATAAAAAATCTCCACAAGCCAGATTTTTTCCAGCCTATGGAGATTATTTATAAACCAATATTTAGTGTCTCTTGGTACGGAGCAGAGCCCAGATAAGGTTCTTGATATCCTTATCCTTGTCGATCTTAACCTGTACAGCACGAGCATTGCCGATGATGTTGAAGTTCTCAACCAGGAAGCAGTAAATCAGGATACCCAGAGATACCAGACCAGCGCTGACGATGATCTCGCCGATACCTGGGAAGTAGGAGCCGCTCTCATACATAGAAGTGAATACACAGTTCAGACGGTTGAAAATAACGCCCAAAACTGTCAGCCATGCATAAGTCAAGAGGCCGCCTGTAGTTTTTCTCAGTGGACTAATAATAATGCAGATAGGAATGATGATACCAAAGAGCATCTCCAAGCAATACATATTGCTCTGAAGGCTTCCCTGGAATACATAGCCCCACAAATCCATGGAGAACAAATCATAAATCTTCATCAGGAGATATACCAGCATGATGCGGGCACCTACACGAGTCAGCTTCAGCATAATCTCGTGAGGAATCTCATGACCATAAGCGGTTTTTGCCAAGGTAGTCTCTACGCAAACCATAGCAGAACCTACAAAGAAGGAGGACATGAGGAAGTAAATTGGCAGGAATTCACTCCACCACAATGGGAACATCTTCTCCTTCATAATCAGGAACAAACCGCCCAGAGAGGACTGATGGAGCACAGGGAATACCAAGCCGATTACGACCAAAACAGGGAGAATCTTGACAATATGTCTATGAAGCTTCTTTACCAGAACTCGCTCTGTAATAATCTCAAAGAACTCCAAGCTCAAAATAGTGGTGTACATGGAAATGCACCAGAATACCTCGAACAATACGGATGTATAGCCCCAGGATACAAACGGACGCCAGAAGTTAAACCACTGACCAATATCCAGAAACAGACCGGCCATTACTAGAATATAGCCCAACAGAGAGGTTAACAGAGCACCACGGGCTACAACCTCACACTGCTTGTAGCGGAACATATGTACAAGCAGGGCTGTGGAATAACCACCACCTGCCAAGGCAACACCACACATTACGTCAAAGGCAATCCACATACCCCAAGGGGTTTCATCAGTCAAATTGGTTACATACTGAAAGCCGGTTAAGAGTCTCAGCAATACAGTAGCAGCCATGAGGGCCACAAGGCCTGTCAGAACGAATCTGGTTGGAGTTATGGTAAAATCCCAGCCCAGAATTCTAAAACATTTATATACCTTTACCTTCATGCTTAGTCCTCCTTATCCTTGTGTTCATCATCCTGATCCTTTTTGTTCTTCTCCACACGATGATTATAATAAGTAAGACCAGCCAGGAACAATGCCCATCCAGCAGCAAAGAAAGGAACCTTGGACATATAGCCCTTGCTGTAGCTGGTAACAGGAGTGTCACTAACCTGCTTGAAGCCCAGCTCCTCGAAAGGTACATCAGAGATATACAGCCACTCGGAGCCACCTACCTCATGCTCACCATAAACATGGTTTACATAGCGGCTATCAGAAGCAATTATCTCATGAGCCTTCTTGATAAGCTCATCTCTATCGCCAGAAATCAAAGCGCCAGTAGTGCAGGCAGATACACAGGCAGGCGCATCACCCTTGCTCAGACGAGACTCACACATCTGACATTTAGCCACCTGTGGGAACTGCTCATTCCACTGATATTTTGGAATGGAATATGGGCATGCTACCATGCAATAGCGGCAGCCTACACACAAATCAGGATAATATACAACAGCACCAGTCTTTTCATCCTTCTGAATAGCCTTGGAGAAGCAAGCAGATGCACAAGCAGGCTCCAGACAATGGATGCACTGCTTCTTGACAAATCTCAGCTTGTCATTGGCCGCATGGAATTCCTGAATCACGGTCCAACGATTGTCATCCAACTCCACATGACCATCCTTGATATTGCGAGGCTTAGCCTTGAAATCCAGGCCATTGTACATTTTGCAGGCAACACTGCAGCCATCGCAACCAATACATTTTGTTATATCTACTAAAACAGCCATTATTTCACCTCTTTCAATCAAAACAACCGATCATGACGGTTTACAAAGGACGTATGCAAGTACTTTTCAGCCTTCTCGCTGAGAGGCTTACCATAGAATTCCTTATAAATTGACTGAATTTCAGCATTATCATGACTGCAACGTTTTGCAGAGCTGGTATCCTCCTTGTATATAGCAGCAATACGCTTCTGCTTAATATCAGGTACGGAGGATTTTGGCTGACCGCCGCCGCCAATGCAACCGCCTGGGCAAGCCATAAACTCTATAAACTGCCACTTGCTGCCATGCTCCTTGATGCCATTAAGAAGCTGGCGAGCATTTTCCAAGCCATGACAAACAGCAATATTTACTGTACCTACTCCTGGAATAGTTGCATTAGCTTCCTTTACGGCCTTCATGCCACGAACTGGCTGCCAGGCAAGCAGATCAGCAGGTGGATTGGAGCCTGTTGCCAAATAATAAGCAGTACGAACGGCTGCCTCGGTAACACCACCGGTAGCACCGAAAATTTTGCCTGCACCAGTAGATTCGCCCAATACGGAATCATATTCGCTTTCAGCCACAGTGTTCAAGTCAATGCCCTTGTGCTTCAGCAGTACTGCCAGCTCTCTGGTAGTCAATACATAATCCATATCCCGCTGATCATCAACCTGCAGCTCCTCACGGCCTACCTCAAACTTCTTAGCAGTACAAGGCATAATGGAAACATTGATAATGTTCTCTGGCTTAATGCCCTTCTTCTCTGCATAGAAGGATTTGATGGTAGCACCCATCATATTCTGGGGAGATTTACAGGTGGACAAATTGTGCATAAGCTCTGGATAGAAATACTCACAGTATTTAACCCAGCCAGGGCAGCAGGAGGTAAGATGTGGAATTTCATCCTTGGCCTTGGTAAGTCTGTGTACAAACTCAGAGGCCTCCTCCATAATGGTAAGGTCAGCAGAGAAGCAGGTATCAAATACTGCATCAAAGCCTGCTGCCTTCAAAGCACCCACCATCTTCTTGCCTACACTGGCACCAGGCTCCATGCCAAATTCCTCACCCAGAGAAACCTTGGTAGCTGGTGCTGTCTGTACCACAACATGCTTGCTATCATCATCAATAGCTGCCAATACCTCCTGAATATTACGCTTTTCAGTAATAGCACCGGAAGGACAGGCAATTGTGCACTGACCGCAGCCTACACAGGCCACTTCATTTTTCAATGGCAATGGGTAATTGCCATAGACGCCCATAACATTCTTACAGGCCTCTACACACTGACCACACAGAATACACTTCTCATCATCTCTCTCGATAGATGGGTTATCCTGGCTAATGGCCACACGGCCTTTCAGGTTTACAGGGAAGTCGCCTTTTCCCTGATACTGATCAGGTATCCATCCCTGGGCTCCTGATGGATCCCCCTTGCAGCCGGCTGCCATTACGCCAAAGCCGACTACGCCAGACCCAGCCACAACCTTTAAAAACTTGCGCCGAGATATTTTGTTAGTCATACAAACTCTCCTTATTTTTCGCCTAACACAATAATATAAAAACACACAATAATTTACATTTATTATTTTACCACTATTGAATAATTATAAAAAATATTTCATGTTTATGGAACTATTAAAAAAATATATACCATAATAAAGCTGTAAATTATTTGTGACGCTCAACATAAAGACATGATGATATACACCACAACGAGTATATCATCATGTCTCCATTCTCAAATAATGAATACGGCAATACCATATTCATTACATATTACCTCTAAAATGAAATTTTGTCCAGAATTCCTGTTAAATAAGCAATGGTAATGCCATAATTGGTCATAGGTACAGCCTCAGTCCTTGCTTTTTCTATTCTGGTCATAATAAACTGCCGGTTAAACATACAGCCACCACATTGAATAATCAAATCATAGGCTGACAATTTTTCAGGAAAATCGGTGCCGCTAACCACATCCACCTGCAGCTTGCCCCCAAAACGCTTCCGCAGGAGCGCTGGAATCTTCACACGGCCAATATCCTCCTGCAGAGGAGCATGAGTACAACATTCCGCAATCAACACCTTGGAGTTTTCTGTCAAGCTGTCTATATGCTTTGCTCCCTCAATGTAGTAAGCCAAATCCCCCTTATAGGCTGCAAAAAGTACGGAAAAGGATGTTAAGCGGCTTTCTGCTGGTTTATGCTCATAAACATATTTAAAAACCTGAGAATCTGTAATTATCAGCTTGGGAGCTGTTTTTAGCTTAGACAGAGCCTGCTGGTATTTATCTGCTGTAGCACTGATAACAAGGCATTTTCTATCCAACAGCTCTCTAATAGTCTGAACCTGAGGCAAAATCAACCGTCGCTTAGGAGCCTGAATGTCCTGAGGCATTACCAACAACACCACATCATCCTCAGACACCAGCCGCCCAGTAATATATTCTGTGTCAAACTCCTCTGGCATTAAGCTAGCCAAAGCCATACGCATCTCATCTATATTGCCTCCGTGACTGCAATCTGCCACTACAGCTTTTATCTTGCTGTCCTTCAATCTATCTGCCAATCTGGCCTGCAAATCAGCCACAGTTTCTCTATTGTCAGAAAAATCATTTATCAGACAAAGTACAGGAATATTTTTCTGCCGAAACCTAGCCAGCAGCTGCAGCTCAGAAGCAAAATCCTGTCTACCATCTGCCGGAAAAACAATAATGGCCATATCTGCCTTGTCCATAGCCAGCTGAGTTTTTTCCAGCCGCTGAGCCCCTAAAGCCGTATTATCCTCTAAGCCCGCTGTATCCATAAGGACACATGGCCCCAGAGGATTGATTTCCATAGCCTTGTACACAACATCTGTAGTGGTGCCTGCCACATTAGAAACAATGGATGTGCTCTGACCAGTAATAATATTCAGCAGGGAGGACTTGCCACTATTGGTTTTGCCAAAAATGCCAATATGCAGACGATTAGCATTTGGTACTTCATTTAATTCTGCCATAATTAGAACCTGAAATCTCTCTTGCCACCACTAATATCAGCAATATGCTCAGCAGCAATTCTTCTAACCTTCTCATTTGGAATCTTCTGCAATTCCTCATTAATCATGGCCATGCCCTTTATCTTGGTTTCCTCACTGGCATAATCCTCCAGATATTCCTTCAAGGTCATCAGAGCATTTGGATGGCAGCAATTCAGAATCTGCTTGCTCTTGCACAGGGACATAAATCTGTCACCCGTGCGGCCCTCACGATAGCAGGCTGTACAGAAGCTTGGTACATAGCCCAAATCTATCAGCCAGCTGATTACCTGATCCAGAGTTCTTCTATCACTAACATCAAACTGAGCAGAGTTATCATCCTCTGGCTCCTCCTCCACATAACCGCCAATACTGGTACGGGAAGCGCCGCTTATCTGAGAAATACCAAATTCCAAAGCCTTTTCCCGCACAGCCTTGCCCTCACGAGTAGAAATAATCATACCAGTATATGGAACAGCCACGCGAATCAAAGCAATAATCTTTTCAAACATTTCATCGCTGATACCATTGTCAAAAGCATCTGGATCGATATCGTCTGCTTTCTTGACACGAGGTACGCTAATGGTATGTGGGCCTACACCATGAACAGCCTCCAGATGCTCAGCATGCATCAACAGGCCTGCAAATTCATAACGATACATCTGCAATCCGAAAAGTACACCTATGCCCACATCATCAATACCGCCTGCCTGAGCTCTATCCATTGCCTCTGTGTGATAAGCATAATCATGCTTTGGTCCAGTTGGATGCAGCTTTTCATAACCTTCCTTGTTATAGGTTTCCTGGAATAGAATATATGTGCCAATGCCTGCTTCGTGAAGCTTTCTGTAATTCTCCACAGTAGTAGCAGCAATATTTACATTAACACGGCGAATAGCACCGTTCTTATGCTTAATATTATAAATAGTGTTGATGGATTCCAGCACATATTCAATAGGATTGTTTACAGGATCCTCTCCCAGCTCAATAGCCAGGCGCTTGTGGCCCATATCCTGCAGGGCAATAACTTCCTTGCGAATATCATCCTGAGTCAGCTTCTTGCGGCTAATATGCTTATTCTTGGCATGATAAGGGCAATACAGACATCCGTTGACACAATAATTGGAAAGATACAATGGGGCAAACAGCACAATACGGTTGCCGTAGTAATCCTCCTTAATCTGACGAGCCAA
The DNA here is from genome assembly GCA_052272885.1 of Anaerovibrio sp. Taxonomy (GTDB): domain Bacteria; phylum Bacillota; class Negativicutes; order Selenomonadales; family Selenomonadaceae; genus Anaerovibrio. The sequence continues at coordinate 13,569 of DAVZJH010000029.1, forward strand.
ATCAAGGATTTCCTGCACCTTAGCCTCGTTGTCACAGGCCAAAAGCACGGAAGCCTCACGATGGGTAAGTCCCTTGCCCAGCTTAGCCTTGGCAATAATCTTATCCACAACCTCCATATTGTCCTTGTTTTCGTCAGCATATTTCAGGGTTGACTGAATTTCCTCGTCAGAGATAAACTCCTCTGCCTTCATGGATTTTACATCATACATTTTACTCTCTCCTATGGTCTGTAATCTCCGCGATCGCAGACTACCGTATAACCGGTACTTTCTACACGATTTTTTTTAAACAGTTGATACACTCAGCTGCTTCTTCTCCAGTACAGATTTTGGCATCATATAATGCGTATTTTTTCCGCACTGATTTTGGGGACAGATTTGGCATTACCACATTGGCGCCTGCCCGCAGCCCCTTTTCCCTGCCTACAGGATCAATGGTTCCCAAGGCTGTGGTAGCTGGCAAAAGTACATGGGGCAGTAATAGCCTTATTATGGACAGCAGGGTTACTGTCATTTCCACAGTTCCTCCAGGCTTTTGGCCAAAGGGTGTTTCATGCTGAGGGATAAATGGCCCTATGCCTACCATATGAGGCTTTAACTCCCTGAGAAACTGCAAATCCTCATATAGGGTATCCACAGTCTGTCCTGGCGAGCCTACCATAAAGCCTGCTCCCACCTGATAGCCTATGTCCCTAAGAGAGTATAAGCACTCCTTGCGATGCTGCAAGGACATTTCAGCAGGATGCAGCTGACTATAATGAACTTCATTGGCAGTTTCATGCCGCAGCAGGTATCTATCAGCACCAGCTTGGAAATACTGTTGGTAGCTTTCAGCGCTTTTTTCCCCAATAGAAAGGGTTATAGCGCAATCAGGATACTGTTCCTTAATACTGCGAATAATATGACACATTCTAGCATCTGTGAAATATTCGTCCTCTCCCCCCTGGAGTACAAAGGTGCGAAAGCCCAATCGGTAGCCCTCTTGACAGCAGACAAGAATTTCTTCCTCAGTAAGACGATAGCGTTCAGCCAGCTTGTTACCTCGGCGGATACCGCAATAATAGCAGTTATTTTTGCAGTAATTGGTAAATTCAATAAGTCCCCGAATAAAAACAGCCTGACCATAAATCTCCTGCCTTACTGCTGCCGCCCGCTGCCCTAGAAGCTCTCCTTCATTTCCCTCCAGCAAATACTGAAGCTCAGCCTTTGTGATATTCTTTTTTCTTTCAATATCAGCAACAACAGAAATAAAATCATCTCCTAGAATAGCTATCATTTATACACATACATAAATAATATTACTTTTGCTAATTGAAAGCAATACATAAGCCGCAAATTTATCAAAAAAATTATATTAGGTATAATCCAAGGTACTGTGTTATAATAAGAGCCGTTAGATATTCTGATTTGCGAAAGGAGAAATATTATGTTTAGTGGAATTGGTGTTACCGAGCTGATTCTTATCTTGGTTATCGCATTGGTAGTATTTGGCCCTGGCAAGCTGCCAGACGTAGGCAGAGCATTGGGCAAGAGTATCAGAGAGTTCCGCAATGCAGAGAAAAACATCGTTGAGAATGTTACTGTAGAAGAGGAAAAGAAATCCACTGATAATACAGACAAAAAGGCATAATAATATGGCAGATACTTCAAATGACCAGCATCCATTGCCTACAGAAAGCCACCAGCCCCTACAGCAGAATACCAGTGAGGATATGTCCATACTGGAGCATCTGACAGAGCTGCGCAAACGTATTTTGTACAGCCTGCTGGCAGTAGCCATAGGTGCTGCAGTAGCTTATAATTTTTTGGATGAGATTATGGCCTTTCTTTTGGAGCCAGCTGGCAAGCTTTATTATATGCAGCCTGCAGAGGCTTTCTTTGTCTATGTAAAGGTAACTATTTTCTCAGGCTTTTTATTTGCCTTGCCTATTATCTTTTATCAGGCCTGGGCTTTTCTTCTCCCAGCTCTCACCATGCGGGAAAGATTGCTGCTGTCCATACTGGTGCCAGTTTCTGTACTGTTGTTTGTGGCGGGCCTGCTATTTTCCTTTAAACTGGTATTGCCTCTAGCCATGAACTTCTTCCTGAGCATGGGCAGTGCTGACTTCCAGCCATTTTTGTCTGCTGGAAGTTATTTTGACTTCATTATCACCTTTGTGCTTCCCTTTGGAATGCTCTTTGAAATGCCACTAATTATGATGATTTTGGCATGGCTGGGAATTATTACCTCAGATATGCTGGCGGCCAAATTCCGCATTGTCATCCTTGTATGCTTTGTTATTGGTGCCCTGCTTACCCCGCCGGATATTATCAGTCAGTGCATGATGGCCATTCCTATGCTTATGCTTTATGGTGTAGGCTATTTAGCAGTTAAATACATATTGCACAAATAAAAGACTGTCGCAGCTGCGACAGTCTTTTTTTGCGTCTTTTTAGTCTACAGGACGAATGCCGGTTTTGCCAGTGAATTTGTGATAATCTCCCCCATTATGGCGATTTATCAGCTCAGCAAAAACCTCCTCTGGCTTGATATTATGATAAGCCAGCAATACCAGACAGTGATACCAAAGATCTCCCATCTCGTAAATAATTTCTTCCTTGTTAAGATTCTTGGAGGCAATAACTGTCTCTACAGCTTCCTCTCCCACCTTTTTCAGAATCTTATCCTGGCCTTTTTCAAAAAGGTAATTTGTATAAGAGCCTTCCTTTGGATTTAACTGACGATCCTTAATAACATCGTACAGTTCGTTAAGAATACCAGCCAGGGCATATTTATCTGGCTCAGGCTGCTCTACCACAGCCAAAGCCTTGTCATTTGGCATAAGTCTACGACCGCTAAAACAGGAATAGGTTCCTGTGTGACAGGCACCAGAACCCTGCTGATGGACGATAACCAGAATAGTATCCCCATCACAGTCATAGTACATATCCTTAACCTGCTGCATATTGCCGGAGGTCGCTCCCTTGTTCCACAGCTCCTGACGGCTGCGGCTCCAGAACCAGGTAGTACCTGTTTCCAGAGTTTTTTCCAGAGACTCCTTATTCATATAGGCCAGCATCAAAACCTGACCATTTTCCTCCTGTACCACTGCTGGTACAAGACCTTTTTCATCGAATTTAATCATTGAAATATCCAGCATCAGAATCTAACCTCCACTCCTCTGGATTTAAGGTATTCCTTTACCTGACGCACTGTATACTGACCATAATGGAAAACAGAGGCTGCCAAAACAGCATCAGCCTTGCCCTCTGTCAGCACATCATAAAAATGCTCCATGGTACCTGCACCGCCAGAAGCAATAACAGGTACATTTACAGCCTCTGACACAGCTCTGGTAAGAGGTATATCATAACCATCCTTAGTACCATCAGCATCCATGCTGGTAAGCAGAATTTCTCCTGCCCCCAGCTCTGTTGCCTTTTTTACCCATTCAATAACATCCAGGCCGGTAGGTGTTCTACCGCCATTAACATAAACCTCCCAGCTGTTTTCCCCATTGCGACGAGCATCTACAGCCAGAACAATACATTGACGGCCAAATTTCTCTGCTCCCTGACGAATCAGGTCGGGATTTTTTACGGCGGCTGTATTTACAGAGGTTTTATCAGCTCCTGCCTTTAGCATTTTCCGCATATCCTCTGTAGTACGGATACCGCCACCAATTGTAAAGGGAATAAATACCTGAGAGGCACAGTCCCTTGCCACCTGTACTATGGTATCACGCTGTTCATTGGAGGCTGTAATATCCAAAAATACCAGCTCATCACAGCGCTCCAAATCATAGCGGTGAGCCAGCTCTACCGGATCACCTGCATCCCGCAGCCCTACAAAATTGGTTCCCTTAACTACTCGTCCATTTTTTACGTCTAGGCAGGGAATAATACGCTTGGTATACATTACTGTGCCTCCTCTACTAAGGCAATTGCCTCCTGAAGCTTCAGACTGCCAGTATAAATGGATTTGCCCACAATCACACCTTCAATGCCATCCTTTTCATATGGCAGCAGGGCTTTAATGTCCTCCAGGGATTTCACACCGCCAGAGGCCACCACCTTAACACCGCTTTCTCTAGCCAATTTAGCTGTGGCTTCTACATTTACCCCTGACAAGGTGCCATCTCTGGCAATATCTGTGTAAATAATGGTTTTTACCCCGGCCGCCGCCATTTTTTTGGCCAGCTCTGCTACCTCCACATTGCCAGATACACCCCAGCCATCTACAGCCACAATGCCATCCTTGGCATCAATGCCTACTACAATACGGTCACCGTATTTTTCACAGGCTTCCTTGACTAGCTCCGGATTTTGGACTGCCACAGAGCCAAGAATTACTCTATTTACCCCTAAGGCCAGAACTTCGTCAATATTCTCCATAGTCCGGATGCCGCCCCCCAGCTCTACTGGAATATCCACACTAGCAATAATTCTCTTAACCACTTCAAGGTTCTGGGATTTGCCAGCTAAAGCTCCATCCAAGTCAACCAAATGCAGGAATTTTCCGCCTTGCTGCTGCCATTTTGCAGCCATGTCCTCTGGTTTATCACTAAATACTGTTTCCTGAGCAAAATCTCCTTTGAACAAGCGGACACATTTGCCACCACGAATATCTATTGCAGGAAAAATTACCATATTTTACTCTCCCATCAGAAGCCAATAATTTACATTTCAATAAAGTTTTTCAAAACCTGCAGTCCCACATCACCAGATTTTTCGGGATGGAACTGAGTTGCCATTACATTATCCTTAGCCACAGCAGCAGTCAGCTTTTCGCCATATTCCGTAGTGGCTGTAATAATACTTGCATCCTCGGGTACACAATGATAGCTGTGTACAAAATAAAAATACGGATGCTTTCCCAAATGAGCAAATAAAGGATGGTCTGGCTGGCTAAAGGTTAAAGAATTCCAGCCCATATGAGGAACCTTCAAGCCAGGTGCCTGAATTTTCCGCACCATACCCTTGAAAATTCCCAAGCCCTTGGCCTCTGGAGATTCCTCACTGCCCTCAAAGAGAATCTGCTCACCTATGCAAATTCCCAGCAAAGGCGTACCCTTGGCAATACATTCCCTAATAGTTGGAATCAACCCTGTTGCCTCCAAATTGCTCATGCATTCTCCAAAATCTCCAACTCCCGGCAATACCAGCTTATCTGCTTTGGCAATCAATTCCTTATCACCAGTAATTAATATATCTGTGGCAAACTGCATTAATGCCTTTTCTACACTAAACAGATTGCCTACTCCATAATCTATAACTGCAATCATCTTTTTTCTCCTATTACAGCAAGCCCTTGGTGGAAGGAATCTCATTGGCTGTTTCCTGATTAATGGCCACAGCCTGATGCAACGCTCTGCCCAATGCCTTGAAAATCGCCTCCACCTTATGATGGGAATTGGTACCATACATAATCTTAACATGGAGGGTAATGCCTGCATTAAAGGCAAAGGCCCGCAGAAATTCTTCTGTCAGCTCTGTATCGTATTGACCAATCATAGGCGCCATATCTCCACCAGCATCATAAACCAGATATGGCCGGCCACTTATGTCCAGAGATACCATAGCCAAAGTTTCATCCATAGGCAGGAAAAAGGTGCCATAACGGGTAATCCCTCGCTTATCTCCTAGGGCTTTGCTTACAGCCTGACCAAGGGCAATACCAATATCCTCTACTGTATGATGACCATCTACCTGAATATCTCCATCACAATTTACTACTAAATCAAATCTGCCGTGAGCACCAAAAAGATTCAGCATATGGTCAAAAAAGCCAATACCTGTAGTGATATCGGTTCTGCCCTTGCCATCCAAATCAATTGTTAGATCCACGGATGTTTCCTTGGTTTCACGAATAATATTACTGCTTCTATGCTGCTCCACAGCTGCCACCACCTTACAAATTACTGATTTGCTTCCGCAAAGCTTTTTATAGCATCAAAGACCTGATCATTTTCCTGTCTGGTGCCCATGGAAATTCTCAGGCAATTTTCCAGTCCAGGAGCAGAACCAAAGCTGCGTACACCAATACTCATCTTAATCAGCTCTTCGTTAAGAGGAACAGCCTTCTCATATTTTACCAATATAAAATTGGTCTGAGATGGATATACCTTAAAACCTGGCAGGGAAGCATATAATCCTGACATACGGTTTCTCTCCGCAATCATCTGCTGAATTCTTGGTACATATTCATCCCGCATCTGGAAAACAGTATCTGCTGTTACCAGTGTCAGCACATCCATATGATATGGCATAAAGGTCTTGGCCACCATAGCAATAACCTCGGCATCCCCTAAAAGATAACCACAACGAATGGCTGCCAACCCATAGGCCTTGGAGAAGGTTCTGGCTACTAACAGCTTAGGATACTTCTTCAAAAGAGATGTAGCTGACTGACCATAAAACTCCACATAGGCCTCGTCAATCAGCAGGGCACAGCTGGTATGCTGGGCAATATTTTCTATATCCTCCAAAGGCAAAGCATTGCCAGTTGGATTATTAGGATTGCAAACCACAGCCAGAGATGCCTTGGAATCATTTATCTTCTGGATAAACTCCCGCACATTCAGGCTATAATCCTCTTTATTCAGCTCTACTACCACAGAACGCGCCTCAGCAGCCTTGGCATATATATGATACATAGAGAAGGATGGCTGTGGATAGACCACAGTCAGATTTCTGCCACCAAAGGCAAAAAACAGCTTCTCAATGATTTCACTGGAGCCATTGCCAATAAGGACATTTTCCTTTTGCAGTCCATAATTATCAGCAATGGACTCCATTAGCTGCTCCAAATCCTCATTAGGGTAACGGTTAAAGGCTACACGGCTTAGGCGGCCCATCACCCTGTCCTCCACCATAGGCGGCAGGTTCATACCACATTCATTGGCATTTACCTTAACCTTCCACTCTCTTTCCACTACATCATAGGAGGGCATATCCCCTAATTTGCTTCTATATCTAAGTTTTTTTACTCTGGTCATTTTATCCCTACTCTCTATACTAGTAGTTTTCTAACGGCATCAAAGCTTTCTTAGCTTTACAGCGTTAGCATGGGCCTGCAAGCCTTCTGCCTCCGCCAAGCGAATTACATCATCGCTAACAGCATCCAACTGTTCCTGAGTATAGGAAATAATGCTGGTGCGCTTCATAAAGGTTTCTACATTAAGAACAGAATAATATCTGGCTGTACCACCAGTAGGCAGTACATGATTTGGCCCTGCAAAATAATCTCCTAAAGGCTCTGGAGAATATGCTCCCAGGAATACCGCACCAGCATGACGAATATATGGCAGCAGCTGGAATGGCTGCTCAGTCAGTACCTCCATATGCTCTGGTGCAGAAACATTAGCCAGCTCTACAGCTTGCATAATATCCTCTGTTATAATAATCATACCATTCCTGTCCAGTGAAGCTCTGGTAATTTCTTCTCTTGGCAATGCCTTAAGTTGCTTCTCTGCCTCCACAGCAACCTTTTCAGCCAGCTCAGGGCTATCAGTAATTACAATACTAGAGGCCAGCATATCATGTTCCGCCTGGCTTAACATATCCGCTGCAGTATAAGCAGGATCTGCGGTCTTATCTGCCACAATAAGAATTTCACTAGGGCCAGCCAGCATATCAATATCGCAGTGACCATAAACAGCCTTTTTGGCTAGGGTAACAAAAATGTTGCCTGGACCAGTAATCTTATCTACTCTAGGAATGGTTTCCGTACCAAAGGCCATCGCAGCAATAGCCTGAGCACCACCAATTTTAAATATTTTGGACACACCGGCTTCCTTGGCAGCTACCAATACATATGGATTGATTTTGCCATTCTTTGGTGGCACCATCATAATAATTTCTTTTACACCAGCTACTACGGCTGGCATAGCATTCATGATTACAGAGGAAGGATAAGCTGCTGTACCTCCTGGCACATAGATACCAACTCTGTCCAAAGGTATTACAGACTGACCTAAAATAGAGCCCTTGTCACGATAGGTCATCCAAGAATTAGGCTTCTGCTCCTGATGATAACGGCGCACATTCTCGGCAGCCTTGCGGAGGGACTCTACAACGGCTGGATCTGCCTCCTTATAGGCGGCCTCATATTCAGCCTCACTAACTACAAATTCCTCTGGAGTAAATTCTGTTCTATCAATCAGCTTGGTATATTTAATAACTGCCTCGTCTCCATCGCGGCGTACATCTCCAACGATTTTGTCCACGATTTCAGCTGCGGTAAGATCTGCGCCAAAAAGCTTCTTGTTGGCCTCCCGAATGCGAGGATTCAATTCAACCTGATCAAAGGCTGGCTTCTTCAATAATTTTTCTACAGCCTCCAGGCCCATATCCTTTACGTTTATAA
>DAVZJH010000030.1:0-21499 GCA_052272885.1 Anaerovibrio sp.
CAATCAATATCCTTAATGAGGGATTGAAATATCTGTAGTAAATAACATCTGGGTGAGACATCATCCAGTAGGAGAGAATCAGTAAGACCTATATCCTGCTTGCAGGAAGGGCATGGCTCGTTTGTATCCTAGAATCCACCACTTCAAATACCGTAGGTATTAAGTGGTGGGAGTATGTCAAATTTGTTGCTGTATATAACCATCTACAAGACTGACAATGGCTCTGGAAAGCTGATTCAAAGATTGAATATGAACATAGCTACGACCAAATAGCCGCCTGGCTAAGGCTGGCTGAAAGGGTACCACAGTCTGGATAATTCCCGCTAGTCGAGCCCCTTCCTTTCTCAATCCCTGCAATGCTGTTTCCGTATCAGCAATAGCTGCTTCTTCCGTATACTGCTTCAATGATTTCAACCCTGCCATGGGCAGACCCTTTTCATCGCTGGGCATCATATCTGTCAGCATAAATATCAAGGAATTGCTCAAATCATTGCCTAGATATTGGCCAAGGATATTCAAGGCTAGACCGTCTCTATTCCAGCCTCTGGCCTCATAATTCCATATACCGGATACATCCTGCTCCTTGGCCTTTAGCACCTGCAAAACAGTATAACTGCCTATGGTGGAATAGGATAGCACTGTAGTAGGAATACCACAGCGCCTCATGCTTTCTGCTATAACATAGCTCTGGGCACTAAGCTGTTTTTGCTGACTATGGCGGGAATAGGAACCATCCAATAACAGCACTACCGAAAATTCCTGATATTGCTCTGGCAAGGGACGACGAAAAATACGCTCATCACCATTGATAATTCCCTGCCAGGCCAAATCTGCTGCCAGCTGTCCTTGGCCAGCTCTAGCACTGTAGCTTCCCCTGGCCAGCTGGAGAGAGTTCTGCAAGCCATGAGATAAATCCTCTATAATCCGTCTATATTTCCGCCCCTGCTGAAGAAAATGACCATAGTTATCCCTATAGGCTTCTCCCTTAGTGGCTGTCCCAGCTAAATAAATATGACTATAACGATGGTTCCCCACACATGCCTGCTGCTCTATCTCCAGCCTTTTGCTTTCTCCCAAGGCTCCCACTGGATAAATAGCCTTGATTTCTGCCAGTTCCTTAGCCGCTGATTTGCTGCCTATCCCGGGCAGATACCAATTCTTTTCCTGTTTTCTTCTCTCTTTTCCCTTGGACATTTGTGCAGATTTTTCCCGCAGTCGACCTACCTGAGTTTGGGTAGTCCCCTTCCCCTGATGCTCCATAGGCATAATCCGTCGCAAAAGCTGGCTTAACCCAGCCCCTAGCATCAAATGCCAGTGACTAGGCTGCCAAAGAAGCTTTGGCTTTAGCATAAAATATTTCTTTATCAGCTGTTGAAAATTTTCCTTTAACTCTGGCAAATTCTGCTCCTGATGAAAATAAAGACCTTTATAAATACCCTTTTCCCAGGGATTCAGCAAGCCATTTCTTTTTCCTTGTATCTCCAAGCACCGGGCCTTTTTCAAGCTATGAGACAGCTCCTGCCTCATCATCAAGTACTGCATACTATCCTCATGACTATCATCCAGATAATCTGCAGCCCATGCCTGCCGCAAGTTCTCCAAGGTTAGCATATTCCCATAAGAGCGCTGATAGGTGGCATGTTCCAGCCCCAGCCAAAACATATCCACCAGCACTGCTCCCAGCCAGCAATGACCTAGATACATAAGATAGTCATCCAGTTCCTGAGCACCATAATGACCATAGGCAAAGCCCATAATGGTATTAAAGTATAAATCTGGACTGCCATCCTTCAGGTAAGCAACAAATCCCGGTGCTAGGGTATAGTCTCCTGCAGCTGTCCAAATCATATTTAATGCCCGCCGCTCTACACTGCCTCTAGCTGTTCTCATATTTTCTGCCGCCATCTGTTACCACCTCACTTCAATACAAATGCAGAGGAAAATGCTTATTAAACCTTGCCAATGCGCAAATCCAGCAAATCCTGTATAATCTGCCGTTCATCCTCGTTGAATACCTTGTTTACTAAGCCCATCTGTAGAGCAGAACGCAAGCCCAATCCCTGCTGATAAATTCCCAAGGCTCCTAACATACCTCGTAAATCCACAGCCTTGCTGGAGATTTCTCCCTGCTGATATTTTAGCTGCAAATCCATAAATAGAGCAATAACGCTGCTGCGAATTTGGTCTGACAAATGACCGTATTGCTTTTCTAACAAATTAGCCAGCATATGCTCATTGGCAGGTGGCAAGGCAATTACCGCAAATCTTGAAGCCAAGGCCTCATTTAGCTCTCTAGTACCAGCATAGCCATAATTCATAGTAGCAATAAATCTGGTAGCTGGGTGCATTTTGAGACGACCATAGCCGGGAATATCCAGGATACGACGAAAATCCAACATAGAATGCAGGGCTGCCAAGGCTTCGTTTCGAGCCATATTGATTTCATCTAAAATACAAAAGCCACCTTGACTAGCACATTCATAAACCGGACCAGGCCGAAATTGCACCTGGCCATCTCGAAAGGTATCTGACCCCAGCATCATAGCTGCATCCATATTTACATGAAAGGAAACATTCCAGTCTCCCCTGCCAAAGCAATAAGCCAAATTCTCAGCTAATACATTCTTACCTGTGGCCTTGGCTCCTACCAGCAGAAGATTTTCCCCTGCCAAAAGTGCTCCTAAAGCCTGCTCCCATATTTCCTTGCCATAGTATTGAAATCCTGGTGCCAAAAGCGGCCTATCCTGATTGCTCCAGGGATAGGCCGCCTTATATGCTTCCAGGCTATCTATGAGACAGGGAGCAATCCCTTGTTCCTGCAAAAAAGTCAACATAAACAGCCCCTTTTTTTATATGTTTTTTTCTAATTCAGTCATTTGAAAAAGTCCATCTTCAGCACTTCCCTGCTGCTCAGGCATTGCCTCCCAATCCTGACGGGTACGGCGTCTGCCCCTAGGACTCTTTACAGTATTACGAGGGGTACGAATGCTCCGGCCTCGTCTAATAGTAGTACGCTGTGACTTCTCCTGAGACTCCCCTTCCTCCTTATCCACAGAATTATTCTCATTCTGTGGATTTACCTCAATATTGACCTGAACCTTGTTTTCCTCGAACTGATCCTCTCCTGCCAGACTGGCCTGATAAATCCCCCGAATTGGCTTATATACAGCCTTCACCTTCTGGTACAGCTCGCCACCTTTTTTACGGCCTAGAGACTGCAAAAGACGATGATAGAACTGCATCTTGGTTTCGGAATCCTCCAAAGCCTCACAGATATCCTCAGCCTGCTTGTATACCAACGGAATTTTCTGAATCAGCTTAATATGATTCAATATCTTGGTGCAAATAGACTGGTGAGCCCGACGCTTAATCTCCTCATCTGTCAAAACAGCTTCATCGGCCTCTTTTTCAGCCTCTACTGTATTTTCCTCTGGCATCTGAGGCCGCTCCTCTTCCTCCGCTGGAGCTATCTCCTGGTCCTCAGCTATAATTTCCACAGCCTGAGCCGGCTCTAGGGCCTCCTGTTGCTGCTGTACAACAATTTCCTCAGGCTCAACCTCTATGGCCTCCACAGGAGCCTCTAAAGGCTTTACAGGCATGACAGGCTGTGCTACAGTCTCTGACTGAACCTCTGACATTTCCTCGGAGCATGTCTTATCCTCAACCTGATAATCGGAAGCCAAATCCCCTAAATCTACAATAACTTCCTGATCGCTTTCATCAATCCCCAGACCATCCTGATGCTTGATAGCTCCATCAATATCCCGACAACGATAGATATTATCACGATTCTGCTTGCCAGCCATCTCAATGGCTGCATCATATCCCTTGTCACGGCTAATGATATAATACTTTTCTTCAGCACTGTAATTACACATCAGAGCTGTAATCAGCTGGAAATCCAAAGCGTTCTCCACTCCGTTAACAATCTTGTCAAAACAGATGGTTGCTGGACACTCCATCAGCTGGCGCACCACATCAATCTTTAGAGTATCAGCTTTGATACTGTAGAAAAGATGTAGTTTATCCTCCTGCTGCAGCTTCTGCACGCCCTTCAGGCCCTCGTTGTGTACGTTTTCATAGTCTATATAGTAATTTGCCACACTAGCACCTCACAAAAAAATTTTACTTACATACTATTTTACTCGTATTCGTGTCAGTTTGCAAATATACATTTGAAAACAATTTTCCTATCAAAAAAAGCCCTCCCATTACTGGGAGAGCTTCTTCTCTAGTTCGTACTGTATATTACCAGCTAGCCTTAGTTACGCCAGGAATGGCACCCTTGTAGCTCTGCTCTCTGAAACAAATACGGCACATATCGAACTTTCTGATATAACCGTGCGGACGACCGCAAATCTTACATCTGTTATACTGGCGAACAGGGAACTTAGGCTCCTTGCTCCACTTTTCAATCATTGCCTTCTTGGCCACAGTCAGTACCCCCTATCCTTATGCTTTGAAAGGCATGCCCATGAGCTTCAAGAGCTCGCGAGCTTCCTCATCGGTCTTTGCAGTGGTAACAACAACAATGTTCATACCACGGAGCTTATCAATCTTATCATACTCAATTTCAGGGAAAATGAGCTGCTCCTTCAAGCCGATTGCGTAGTTGCCACGACCGTCGAAAGAATTGGCACTGATACCACGGAAGTCACGAACGCGAGGCAGTGCTACGTTCATGAACTTGTCCAGGAACTGATACATGCGAACACCACGCAGAGTAACCTTTGCGCCGATAGGCATGCCCTGGCGAAGCTTCCAAGCAGCCAGAGACTTCTTAGCTCTGGTGAGGATTGGCTTCTGACCAGCAATAATGGTCAAATCGTTAACAGCAGCGTCGAGAGCCTTAGGGTTGCCTACAGCCTCGCCAACACCCATGTTAATGATGATCTTTGCGATTTTAGGGAGTTCCATAACATTCTTGTAGCCGAACTTTTCAGTCAATGCAGGAACAACCTCATTGATATACTTTTCCTGTAATCTATCCAACTAGATATCCTCCTTTCCTTTCTTATTTAGTCTGATCGATAACTTCGCCGCACTTCTTGCACGCACGAACATTTTTGCCGTTTACTTCCTTGTGAGCAACACGGGTAGCCTTGCCGCAAGCTGGGCAAACCAACATAACCTTTGCTGCAAACATAGGAGCCTCCTTGGTGATAATGCCACCCTGAGGAGCGCTCTGGTTAGGCTTAGTGTGACGCTTAATCTTGTTAACGCCCTCTACTACAACCTTACCCTTCTTTGGCAGAGCCTGAATAACCTTGCCCTGCTGGCCTTTATCTTTACCGGACAATACCAGAACGGTATCACCCTTCTTTACATGCAGTTTTGTAATTGCCAAAGTCGCACCTCCTCACATTAAAGAACTTCTGGAGCCAGAGATACGATCTTCATGAAATCCTTCTCACGAAGCTCTCTTGCTACTGGCCCAAAAATACGGGTACCCTTAGGAGTCTTATCCTCCTTGATAATAACGGCTGCATTCTCATCAAAGCGAATGTAGGAACCGTCATTGCGACGCAGACCCTTCTTGCTACGAACTACTACGGCCTTAACAACGTCGCCCTTCTTAACGACGCCGCCAGGGGATGCAGATTTTACTGCAGCCACGATTATATCACCAATGTTAGCATACTTGCGATAAGAGCCGCCCAATACACGGATGCACATGATTTCCTTAGCACCGGTGTTGTCGCCAACATTGAGTAAAGTCTGTTGCTGAATCATCAGTTAACCTCCTCAACCAGAATTTCCCAACGGAAATTATCTTGCTTTCTCAACGATCTCTACAACTCTCCAACGCTTATCCTTGGACAGTGGGCGGGTTTCCATCAGGGAAACGATGTCGCCAACATGAGCCTCGTTATTTTCATCATGGGCCTTGAACTTTACAGTCTTCTTAACGGCCTTCTTATAAAGTGCATGCTGCTCGATATCCTCAACTGCTACAACAACAGTCTTGTCCATCTTGTCGCTTACTACCTTACCAACTTTAGTCTTGCGTTCATTTCTCTCGCTCATTAAGGAGCCTCCTTCCTAATACGTATCTTATTATGTCGAATCAAATCAAGCCTTAGCCTGCTCAGTCTGTACAGTCTTAATGCGGGCAATAGTCTTCTTTACTTCCTTGATACGCATTGGGTTCTCCAACTGACCAGTAGCCAGCTGGAAACGGAGGTTGAACAACTCCTCTTTGAGAGAAGCAAGTTTCTGGTTAAGTTCCTCAGCGCTCAAATCTCTAATCTCATTAACCTTCATTTACTTCACCGCCCTCTGCCTTTTCAGTCTCTTCGCGAGTTACAAACTTGCACTTAATTGGAAGCTTGTGAGCTGCAAGACGCATTGCTTCAGCTGCTACTTCCTTAGTCACGCCATCCATCTCGAAGAGAACGCGACCTGGCTTTACTACTGCTACCCAGTACTCAGGTGAGCCCTTACCGGAACCCATACGGGTCTCAGCTGGCTTTGCAGTTACAGGCTTATCAGGGAAAATCTTGATCCAAACCTGACCACCACGCTTGATGTAACGGGTCATAGCAATACGGGCTGCCTCAATCTGACGGTTAGTAATCCAAGCTGGCTCCAGTGCAACAAGACCATAATCACCATGGGAAACCTTGTTACCGCGCTGTGCCTTACCCTTCATACGACCACGGAACTGCTTGCGATATTTAACTCTCTTTGGTAATAACATTAAGCTTCGCTCCCTTCAACAGCAGCAGTACGCTGCTTCTTCTCAGGAAGGACCTCACCCTTGAAGATCCAAACTTTAACGCCAATACGACCATAGGTAGTTGCTGCCTCGTAAGTACCATAGTCAATGTCTGCTCTCAGGGTGTGCAGAGGAATGGAACCCTCACGATAGGACTCGCTACGGGCAATTTCAGCACCGCCGAGACGGCCGCTAACCATAACCTTGATACCCTTTGCGCCCAGACGCATAGTGCGGCCTACAGCCTGCTTCATAGCACGACGGAAGGCAATACGACGCTCCAGGGACTCAGCAATGCTCTTTGCTACCAAAGTTGCATCCATATCTGGCTGCTTAATCTCTGCAATATTGATGTCAACATTGCAGTCGGTGAACTTCTTCAGTCCAGCCTTTACCTGCTCGATTCCGGAACCACCACGGCCGATAACCATGCCTGGCTTTGCAGTATGGATAGTCAGCTTCAGACGGTTCTTAGAACGCTCAGTCTCAATCTTGGAAACTCCGGCGCTCTGCAGAGTGTTCTGCAAATGCTCACGGATTTTAATATCTTCATGCAGGTTTGCTGCAAAATCTTTGCCAGCATACCACTTAGCATCCCAAGTCTTTACGATGCCAAGTCTTATACCATGTGGATTTACTTTCTGACCCAAAGTTAATACCCTCCTTTATTAGTTTTCTTCTACTGCTACAGTGATGTGGGAAGTGCGCTTCAAAATCTTGAAAGCCTGACCACGGGAGCGTGGATGAATACGCTTCATAGTTGGTCCCTCATCTACGAAACAGGAAGATACATAGAGGTTATCAACGTTCATGTCGAAATTGTTCTCAGCGTTTGCTACTGCAGACTTGAGAACCTTATATATAGCTTCACTACCTACTTTTGGAGTGAACTTCAAAATCGCAAATGCATCAGCAACCTTCTTGCCACGAATGAGATTCATAACAACGCGAACCTTGCGAGGTGCAATGCGAACATTTTTAGCAACTGCTTTTGCTTCCACAGAGGAATCCTCCTTTCAAATCAACTTATCTAAGACCGGTCTTTCTCTCTTCACCGGCATGGCCCTTAAAAGTACGGGTTGGTGCAAACTCACCAAGCTTATGGCCAACCATGTCCTCAGTTACATAAACAGGAACATGCTTGCGACCATCGTGTACTGCGATAGTATGACCAACAAAAGTTGGCAGAATAGTGGAGCTTCTGGACCAGGTCTTTACAACCTTCTTGTCGTTAGCTTCGTTCAGGGCATCAATCTTCTTAGTTAAGCTTTCATGAACATAAGGTCCCTTTTTAACAGATCTTGACAATTTATTTCCTCCTTCCGGTGATTATCACTTATTTGGTACGGCCTTTAATGATTAACTTATCAGAAGCCTTCTTACGACGGGTCTTGGCACCCATAGCGCACTTACCCCATTTAGTAACAGGATGCTTGCGACCAACTGGGGAACGACCCTCACCACCACCATGTGGATGGTCATTAGGGTTCATAGCAACGCCGCGGTTCTCTGGACGCTTACCCATCCAACGAGCACGACCTGCTTTACCAATAGTGATGTTCATGTGCTCAGCATTGCCAACTACGCCGATAGTTGCACGGCAGTTAACATGTACCTTGCGCATTTCACCGGATGGCATACGGAGAGTAGCATAGTCACCCTCAATAGCCATGAGCTGTGCATAAGCACCAGCGGAGCGAACCAGCTGAGCACCAGCACCGATCTTCAACTCAACGTTGTGGATCAGAGTACCAACTGGAATGTTCTTCAGTGGAAGAGCGTTACCTGGCTTAATGTCAGCCTCTGGGCCGGACATAACCTGGTCGCCAACCTTCAGACCGTTAGGAGCGATGATATAACGCTTCTCACCGTCTGCATAGTTCAAAAGTGCAATACGTGCACTGCGGTTTGGATCGTACTCGATAGTAGCAACCTTGGCTGGAATACCATCCTTGTTGCGCTTGAAATCAATGATACGATACAGACGCTTATGGCCGCCACCCTGATGGCGAACGGTCAATCTACCCTGCTGATTACGGCCACCGTTCTTCTTGAGACGCTCAACGAGGGATTTTTCAGGCTTATCAGTAGTAATCTCATCAAAAGACGCTACAGTCATGAAACGTCTACCTGCGGAATATGGTTTAAAACTCTTTATTGCCACTTAATTAACCTCCTTTTCCCTATTAAGCTTCAAAGAACTCGATAGTCTCGCCAGCAGCGAGCTTCACGATTGCTTTCTTGTAGTCAGAGCGCTTGCCGATGGAACGACCCATGCGCTTTACCTTACCCTCAACGTTAACGGTATTTACAGATGCAACCTTTACGTTGAAGATCTGAGAAATTGCCTTAGCAATCTCAATCTTGTTGGCAGCCTTAGCTACCTCAAATACATATTTGCCCTCAGCCATGAGAGTAGTGCTCTTTTCAGTAATCAGAGGACGGATAATGATGTCGCGTGCTTCCATTATGCATATACCTCCTCAATACGAGCAATAGCATCCTTAGTGATGAACAGCTTGTTAGCGTTCAGGATGTCAAATACATTCAGGCCGATAGTGTTAATAGCCTTAACACCAGGGATATTACGGGAAGACTTATCAACATTCTCAGCATAATCAGCTGTAATGATCAGAGCCTTCTTATCAACATCAAAGCTATTCAGCATCTCAACAACTGCCTTGGTCTTTGGAGCTGCGAAATCAATGCTGTCCAATACTACCAACTGGCCGTTGGCTACCTTGTCAGACAGTGCGCACTTGAGAGCAAGACGGCGCTGCTTACGAGGCATGCTGAAGGAATAGGAGCGAGGAGCAGGACCAAATACAGTACCGCCACCTACCCAGATAGGGGAACGGGTGGAACCACTGCGTGCACGACCGGTACCCTTCTGCTTCCAAGGCTTACGGCCGCCGCCTCTTACCATACCACGGGTCTTGGTTGCATGATTGCCAAGACGCTGGGAAGCCAGCTGCATAACAACTGCCTGGTGCAGGAGGCCTGCATTCACTTCTACGCCAAAAATATTTTCATTCAATTCGATATCTCCAACCTGCTGGTTCTTGATATCATAAACTGCTACTGTAGGCATTATTTCTTATCCTCCTTCCGAATTAGTTTTTGCCCGGCTTAACGGTGCTCTTTACAACTACGAGGCCCTTCTTTGGACCAGGAATTGCGCCCTTGATGAGGAGCAGGTTGCGGTCAGCATCAACTCTAACAACAGTCAAACGCTGTACAGTAACCTTCTCGCTGCCCATATGACCTGGCAGCTTCTTGCCCTTCAATACACGGCCACCGTGACCACTGATCATCGCACCTGTAGAACCAGGCTCACGATGAGACTTGGAACCATGTCCCATTGGTCCACGTGCAAAATTATGACGCTTGATACCACCGGCAAAACCCTTGCCCTTGGAAGTACCAGTTACGTCAACTAATTCTCCGGCGGAAAATATGTCAACGCCGATGGTGTCACCAACGTTATATTCAGAAGCATTCTCCAAGCGCATCTCGCGAATGAACTTTACTGGAGCTACGCCAGCCTTTGCGAAATGACCCTTCATTGGGCTATTTACCTTGGATTCTTTGATTGCGCCGAAGCCAATCTGAATTGCATTATAACCATCATTTTCAACAGTCTTATTCTGGACAACAACGTTGTTACCAGACTCAACAACTGTTACTGGAACGACCTGACCTTCTTCAGTAAAGATCTGAGTCATACCCAGCTTTCTACCTAAAATTGCTTTAGCCATCATTCCACCTCCTATTACAATTTAAGTTCGATATCCACACCTGCTGGCAACTCAAGACGGGTGAGTGCATCTACAGTCTTGGAAGTTGGGTCCAGCACGTCAATAAGGCGCTTGTGAGTTCTCATCTCGAACTGCTCACGGGAGTCCTTATTTACATGTGGGGAACGCAGAATAGTGTAAATCTGCTTCTCTGTTGGGAGTGGAATTGGGCCGGATACACTAGCGCCGGTTCTCTTGGCAGTCTCAACAATCTTTACTGCGCTCTGGTCCAGTGCTTTGTGATCATAAGCCTTTAAACGGATTCTGATTTTCTGCTGCTTAGACAATTTATTTTCCTCCTTCTCGTCCGGGCTCCAGGCCCAAACATTTCTCCGTAATAGTTCCCTTGATCAGGCCCATATGTCCTGTCAAGCCATCTACCACGTCATCGCATCAGGGGTACTTTTACTTAGAAGCACACCGCTTCTTATTGTAACATACACATATTATTTCCGTCAATAAAAATAATATAAAAGCTTAATTATAAGGGCGACTAAGATAGCCGCCCTTATATTAAGGAAATAATTTACTTGAACTTTACCAAAAATCGCTAATTAAGCGTCAATCTCGGTAACACGGCCAGCACCTACAGTGTGACCACCCTCGCGGATAGCGAAGCGCAGACCAGCCTCGATAGCGATTGGAGTGATGAGCTCTACAGACATCTCTACGTTATCGCCAGGCATAACCATCTCAGTACCCTCTGGCAGAGTTACAACACCAGTAACGTCAGTGGTACGGAAATAGAACTGAGGACGATAGTTGTTGAAGAATGGGGTATGACGGCCGCCTTCTTCCTTAGTCAGTACATAAACCTGACCCTTGAACTTGGTGTGTGGATGAATGGAACCTGGCTTTGCCAGAACCTGACCACGCTGAATCTCCTTACGGTCAATACCGCGGAGCAGAGCACCGATGTTATCACCAGCCTGTGCACTTGGCAACAGCTTGCGGAACATCTCGATACCAGTTACAACAGTGGACTTAATCTCCTCAGCGATACCAACGATCTCAACAGTATCGTTCAGGTTCAGCTGACCACGCTCTACACGACCAGTAGCAACAGTACCACGACCAGTAATGGTGAATACATCCTCTACAGGCATCAGGAATGGGAGATCAGTGTCACGGGTAGGAGTAGGAATGTACTCATCTACAGCATCCATCAGCTTCAGGATGTTAGCCTTCTGCTCAGGATCATCCTGCAGAGCCAACAGAGCAGAACCAGCAACTACAGGAATGTCGTCGCCTGGGAAATCATAGGAGCTCAGGAGCTCACGAACTTCCATCTCTACCAACTCAAGCAGCTCAGGATCATCAACCTGGTCTACCTTGTTCAGGAATACAACCATAGCAGGAACGCCAACCTGACGAGCCAGCAGGATGTGCTCACGAGTCTGAGGCATAGGACCATCAGCAGCGGAAACTACCAGGATAGCACCATCCATCTGAGCAGCACCAGTGATCATGTTCTTTACATAGTCAGCATGGCCTGGGCAGTCAACGTGAGCATAGTGACGAGCGTCAGTCTCATACTCAACATGGGAAGTGTTAATGGTAATACCACGCTCTCTCTCCTCTGGAGCCTTATCGATGTTAGCGTAGTCCTCAAACTGTGCCATACCCTTCTCGGACAGAACCTTAGTGATTGCTGCAGTCAGGGTAGTCTTACCATGGTCAACGTGACCGATAGTACCAATGTTTACATGTGGTTTAGTTCTTTCGAATGTAGCCTTTGCCATTTAGAAATTTCCTCCTTATTCACCTTTGTTTTTAGCAATGATGCCTTCTGCAATATTCTTAGGAACTTCCTCATAATGAGAAACTTCCATGGAGTAGTTACCGCGTCCCTGAGTCTTGGAGCGCAGATCGGTGGAATAACCGAACATGCCAGACAGAGGAACGAATGCATTGATTACCTGTGCACCGTTGCGGGCTTCCATACCTTCGATACGGCCGCGACGAGAGTTCAGGTCACCGATTACATCGCCCATGTACTCCTCAGGAACGATAACCTCTACCTTTACGATTGGCTCCAGAATAACAGGGTCAGCCTTGAGAGCACCGTTCTTGAATGCCATGGAACCGGCAACCTTGAACGCAGCCTCAGAGGAGTCAACCTCATGGTAGGAACCATCATATACGATAGCCTTTACATCAACAACAGGATAGCCGGCGAGAATACCGCCCTCCATAGCCTGCTTGATACCTGCTTCGATAGGGTTGATGAATTCCTTAGGAATTGCACCACCAACAACCTGATTCTCGAAGCTGAAGCCTTCACCAGGCTCCTGTGGAATGAGACGCAGCTTACAATGACCATACTGACCATGACCACCAGACTGACGTACAAACTTGCCTTCGCACTCAACTTCCTTGCGGATAGTCTCACGGTAAGCAACCTGTGGGTTACCTACTGCACAGTCAACCTTGAACTCACGAAGCATACGGTCAACGATAATCTCCAGATGGAGCTCGCCCATACCGGAAATAATAGTCTGACCAGTTTCCTCATCAGTACGAACGCGGAAGGTAGGATCCTCCTCAGCCAGCTTCTGAAGGGCAACGCCCATCTTCTCCTGGTCGTTCTTGGTCTTTGGCTCTACAGCTACGGAAATAACTGGATCTGGGAATTCCATGGACTCCAGAATGATTGGATGTGCCTCGTCGCAGAGGGTATCACCAGTGGTGGTATCCTTGAGACCAACAGCAGCAGCAATATCACCGCTATAAACGATGTCCAGCTCCTTACGGTTGTTAGCATGCATCTGGAGAATACGGCCGATACGCTCCTTCTTGCCCTTAGTAGAGTTAAATACATAAGAGCCGGAGGACAAAGTACCGGAGTATACACGGAAGAATGCCAGCTTACCAACGAATGGATCAGCCATAATCTTGAATGCCAGTGCAGCAAATGGCTCGCTGTCACTGGATGGACGATGATCCTCCTCACCAGTCTCAGGGTTAATACCCTTGATAGGAGGTATATCGGTAGGGGCAGGCATGAAATCAACAATAGCGTCCAGCATAGGCTGTACACCCTTGTTACGATAAGAAGTACCGCAGGTTACAGGGCACATGGTGCAGCTGATAGTAGCCTTGCGGATAGCAGTCTTGATCTCCTCTTCGGAAATCTCCTCGCCACCGAGATACTTCTCCATGAGGCTGTCATCAACTTCTGCTACAGCCTCCAGCAGCTTCTCGCGATATTCCTCAGCGAGTTCCTGCATATCCTCAGGAATAGCTACCTCATCAGCAACCTTACCCAGATCATCCTCATAGACGATAGCTTCCATCTTTACGAGATCAACGATACCCTGGAAGGTGTCCTCGGCGCCAATTGGCAGTTGAATTGCAACTGCATTAGCATTCAGACGCTCCTTCATCATTTTGATAACGTTGTAGAAATCTGCACCAGTAATGTCCATCTTATTTACATAGGCCATACGTGGTACGCTATATTTCTCAGCCTGACGCCATACGGTCTCAGTCTGAGGCTCAACGCCACCGCGAGCAGTCAGAACTGCTACAGCACCGTCCAATACTCTCAGAGAACGCTCAACCTCTACAGTAAAGTCAACGTGACCTGGGGTATCAATGATATTGATACGGTGATTCTTCCAATGGCAGGTGGTAGCTGCGGAGGTAATGGTAATACCACGCTCCTGCTCCTGTGCCATCCAGTCCATGGTAGCAGCGCCTTCATGAACCTCACCGATCTTATGAGTGATACCTGTGTAGAAGAGGATACGCTCAGTAGTAGTAGTCTTGCCAGCATCAATGTGAGCCATGATACCGATATTACGAGTTTTTTCCAAGGAATACTCTCTTGCCACTATTTATCGCTCCTTAATTATACAAACTATATTACCAACGATAATGAGCGAAAGCCTTGTTGGCCTCAGCCATCTTGTGAGTGTCTTCCTTCTTCTTAATGGAAGCGCCGGTGTTGTTGGCAGCATCCATCAGCTCGCCGGAAAGTCTCTCATCCATGGTCTTTTCGCCACGCAAACGTGCGTAGTTTACGATCCAGCGGATACCCAGAGTCATGCGGCGATCTGGACGAACCTCTACAGGAACCTGATAGTTAGCACCACCTACACGGCGTGCACGAACCTCCAGTACAGGCATAACATTCTTCAATGCAGTCTCGAAAACCTCGAGAGGATCATTACCGGTCTTAGCACGGATGATCTCGAATGCATCATATACAACTCTCTCAGCAACGCCCTTCTTACCAGAAAGCATTACCTTGTTGATGAACTTAGTGACGATCTTGGAGTGGTATACCGGATCCGGTAAAACGTCACGCTTAGGTACAGAACCTTTTCTTGGCATCTATTTTGCCTCCTTCCATAATCTTTCAGTGTCAGAAATTATTTCTTCTGCTTAGCGCGCTTAGCACCGTACTTGGATCTACCCTGCTTGCGGTCCTGAACACCTGCAGTATCCAGAGAACCACGAATGATGTGATAACGAACACCTGGTAAATCCTTTACACGTCCGCCTCTGATCAGAACAACGCTATGTTCCTGAAGATTATGGCCAATGCCAGGGATATATGCGGTTACTTCAATGCTATTAGTCAAACGAACACGGGCAACCTTACGGAGTGCGGAGTTTGGCTTCTTAGGAGTTGTGGTATAAACTCTTGTGCAAACGCCACGTTTCTGTGGGCAATTCTTTAATGCCGGTGCTGTGGATTTCTCCTGCATGCTCTCTCTGCTCTTGCGAACTAACTGATTAATTGTAGGCATACATGCACCTCCTTCCTTCAAAATGAGTATTTAGTATTTATTAAAACCGCCAACTTAGTCAGCAGGTTTTGACTTATTCTGCTGTTATTTCAAAACAGCAACTGCGGCAGCTCCCACTTCAATAGAACAGGCCTTTCCCAATTCCCCCATAGTATGAGCTATTTCCATATCTATGGATTTCTCCTCACAGAGGCTTCTCAGTGGCTGCACCACCCTGCCATCTGCATCTGTGGCCAGGAATACGCATAACACCTGATCCTTGTTGATGGCCTTGGTTACCTGCTTGACACCGATAACCCTCTGAGCCTTCTTCAAACTCTCCAGCGTCACACATCTCACTCCTTCGCCTGAAAACATCCATAACTTAGGCGCATTAGTATAATATCACCCCTCCAAACCTTTGTCAACCCCTTGTATATCAGCTTTTATATTGCACACCCTACCTGGTGTATCATAGATCCATATCAGTACGTTTAAAGTGTGCCTTTGTATTTTCTATAGATACACTTTGTAACATTCCGCGGCAAATAATAAAAAAATCCTCTATTATGCCTTAATTGTAAACCAAAAAAATTTAAAAAAATTTTTCTCCAGAAATAAAAAACAGGAGGCGTTGCTTGAAACTGCTTCCTGTTCATTATCTTACTATAAAATTATTTTTTACCCTTCTTTTTGCCCTTAGAAGCTTTCTTGACATTAACTGCATCCTTCAAGGCTTTACCTGGCTTAAAGGCAGGACTCTTGGCAGCAGGAATCTTAATCTCTTCCCCAGACTGTGGATTGCGACCAGTACGGGCTGCTCTCTCCCTTACCTCAAAAGTACCAAAGCCAATAACCTGTACCTTGTCCCCTGCAACGAGAGCCTCCTGAACACTAGCAAAAATGCCTGCAACAGCCTTCTCAGCATCCTTCTTGGTAATCCCAGCTTTCTCAGCAACCTTAGCAATTAACTCAGACTTATTCATGTCGTTTCCCCCTCAAAAAGTTATAAATTGCACGGGAATCGGCCGATATAGGCTTACTCCCTCGGTAATTGCTTACAATATACCATAAACATTGGTATTTTGCAAAATTTAGCCACAATTTTTTCGGATTTTTTCCAAATTTTTCCAAGTCAGTCTGTTATGGTATTTTTTGCTTCATTCCAGTAGGCATCCAGCTGTTCCAGAGAGAAGCTGTTCCAATCTCCACCCTTGGTATTAACCTGACCTTCCACATACTCAAAACGCTGACGGAATTTCTTACAGCAAGCCAGCAAAGCCAGCTCGCTATCTACCTTGTAGAAGCGGCTAAGATTTACCACAGAGAACAGTACATCTCCCAGTTCTTCCTCAATATGCCTCTGCTTGCCTTCCTTAACGGCCTGCTCCAATTCCTGCAGTTCCTCCTTGATTTTCTGCCACACAGGCTCTGGCTTCTGCCAGTCAAAGCCCACCTTGGAAGCCTTGGACTGCAATTTTTGAGCCGCCATAAGGGCAGGCAAATCCTTTGGCACCCCATCAAGAATATGCTTCCGATCCTTCTTCTCCAGCTTCTTTATAGCCTCCCAGCTAACTAAAGCTGCTCCAGCATCAGAAGCCTGCACCTGGCCAAAGACATGAGGATGTCGGCGCACCAGCTTTTCCACCACGCCCTGAACCACATCCTCCATAGAGAATGCTCCCGCCTCCTCTGCCATACGGCCGTGGAATACTACCTGCATCAGCAGATCCCCCAGCTCCTCGCAAAGCAGGTCATAATCCTCCAAATCAATGGCCTCCAAAACCTCATAGGTCTCCTCAATGAGATTTTTGCGAATGCTTTCATGAGTCTGAGCAATATCCCAAGGACATCCCCCCGGCTCCCGCAGAGTTTTAATAATATCCTGCAAAGGCTGCAAGTCAAACTCCTTTTTGCCAGGGTAAGGCTTGATGTACAGACTAGTTAAATAATCTATATCCGGCTGTCTGTCCAACTCATAAAGAGGAATCTCCCGAATTGATTCATCAGGCATCCCCAGCTTGTGAATATAGGTAATAGAATATTCATCTGGCAAAGCCTCCATCAGGCTCAGCTTGGTATCTGAAGCAATCTGCTGATTGTAAACCTGAGTTACCACCAATCCAGTTGGCATATCCACAGGCAGCTGTTCAAAATCCTCCGCATCTATAATGGTAAGACCATCAATAGGATCTATGCCCAGCTTGCCATACAGCACTTCCACAAAACTCATGCCTGGGAGGATTTCCAGCTGAATTTTATCCTGCAGCCCTGCCACCAGTTCCCGGAGAAGCACCACAGTCTTTTCTGCCACCATTGGACTGCCCGGCACAGCATAAACTATATCCATGCCAGACAAAGCTTTGTCCACAATATCCTTGGCAATCTTCTCATAAAGCTGGGCAAAATCCTCAGCTTCCTCATAAAATCTGTCATAGGTGTCAAAGGTAATCCCCCTCTGCTGCAGCATAGGCACTGTAGGATGCTTGGCAGTACGCAGATAAAGATTCTTAGCCTCCTTCATCAATTCCCAACATTCCAAGGTAATATAGCCAAAATCTCCCGGCCCCAAGCCGATAACCTTTATTGTATTCATGATTTTTCTCCTTAATAATTTACCTTATATAGATAGAGTCCTTGAGGAGGAGCTGTAGCCCCAGCTTGATTTCTATCCAGAGATTCCATAATTTCCTTGAATCTCTCCACACTGGTCCAGCCCAATCCCACATTGGCCAAGGTCCCCACCAGATTTCTTACCATATGATATAAAAACCCATTGGCAAAAAAGCTTAGCTCCACAATCCGTCCCTGTTGCTTCAAACCAGCTTCATAAATCGTCCGTACCGGACTAACCGGCGGCCCTCCCGCTGCCCTAAAGGCGCTAAAATCATGGGTGCCCTCAATCATACTAAGACAAGCCTGCATGGACTTTACATCCAGTTCTTTCCTAATATTCCAGCTATAATTACGCTCAAAGGGATCTGGAATATATCCCTGCAAAATACGATAAATATATGTTTTACTTTTGGCACTATGCCTAGCAGAAAAATCCCTATCTGCCTCTGCTGCCTCCAGCACTACAATATCTGGTGGCAAAATACTGTTTACCGCCCTTGGCAATCTATCCACAGGGATTCTGCCATCAGTAAAAAAATTCACTACCTGCCCCATAGCATGAACTCCTGCATCAGTCCGCCCAGAGGACGCCAGCTCAATAGTATCACCACACACCTGCTGCAGCTTTTCCTCTAATACATTCTGCACCGCTAACTGAGGTGGATTCTGTCTCTGAAAGCCATTATATGCAGTTCCATCATAGGACACTGTCAACCTGATATTCCGTTTGCGTGCCTTCATTATCTTCTTATGCTCCGGCTTCATTCCATCCCCCTATAACATAAAATACACTGTACCACAAATAATCATATATAGGCTCATAACCACAATAGCCCTGCCATCAACATTATGCATACGCATGGCCTTCATGCGGGTACGCCCCTCTCCTCCATGATAACATCTAGCCTCCATAGCCATAGCCAAATCATCAGCCCGGCGGAAAGCAGAAATAAACAAGGGCACCAGAATAGGAATCATGCTTTTCACCTTGGCTAGGAAATTTCCATCACCAATATCTGAACCACGGGATTTCTGAGCCTTGATAATCTTATCAGTTTCCTCCATAAGGGTGGGAATGAATCTAAGGGCAATGGTCATCATCATGGCCAGCTCATGGGCTGGAAAACCAAAACGCTTCAAAGGTCTAAAGAGAGATTCCAAAGCATCTGTCAGCATCAAAGGTGAAGTAGTCAGCATCAAAAGGGAGGATACTCCTATCAACAGCACCAGCCGCAGGCTGATAAGAAAGCCTTTTATCAGTCCCTCGTAGGTAATGTTGAATATCCATAGCTTTAGCAGCACCTCACCAGGCACAGTAAAAAGCTGAATAACAAAGGTCAAAATCAAAATCCACCACAAAGGCTTAATGGATTTTAGCACCATGCGAGGAGATACCCCTGAAAGGAATACCAACAAAATAGCCAAGGCTGTATTCAGTCCATAGCATATATTGTTGTCAAAAAGGAAAATACCCACAATATAGAAAAACAGCAGGATAATCTTGACTCTGGCATCCATGCGATGCAGTAATGAGTCACCGGGGAAATACTGCCCCAAAGTAATATCTGTCAACATTTGCCAGCACCTCCTGCCTTTTTCTTAGCCAAGGCCTGCCAAATAGCTTTGACTGCATCCTCCATATTATATACATCTGTAGCAACAGCCACACCCTCTGCCTTAAGAGCCTTAACTATCGCTGTCACTCTAGGCACCTCCAGCCCTGCCTGATGGATAAAATCCTCTCGGCTGAATACCTGGGCCGGAGTCCCCTCCAACAGTACTCGTCCATGTGCCATAATGATAACATGCTGGGCAAACCTTGCAATATCATCCATGCTATGGGAAACCATGATAACCGTATTGTTCTTCTTCTTGTGCAGTTTGACAATACCAGCCATCAGTTCCTCCCGCCCCACTGGGTCCAGACCTGCCGTAGGCTCATCTAAAACCAGATAAGGTGTCTCCAACGCCACTACTCCGGCAATGGCTACCCGACGCATCTGACCACCGCTAAGCTGAAAAGGAGAACGGTCCTTGTAGGTATCATAATCCAGCTTAACAAAATCCATAGCTGCCTTTACTCTTTGCTGTATTTCTTCCTCACTGCAGCCATAATTCCTTGGCCCAAAGGCAATATCCTTTGCCACCGTTTCCTCAAAAAGCTGATGCTCTGGATATTGGAACACCATGCCCACAGAACGGCGAGCCTTTTTATTCTCAGGCTTTTTGCCTGTGACACGAACGCCATCCACCAGCACCTGTCCCTCAGCAGGCTCTAACAGGCCATTAAGATGCTGAATCAAAGTTGATTTACCAGAGCCAGTATGCCCAGCAATAGCCGTAATCTTTCCCTGAGGAATAGTGAGATTTACATCATCCAAGGCCAAGCGCTCATAGGGAGTTCTAGGCATATATATATGTTTGAGATTTTTTATTTCAATTGACATAGTGCTTCTATTAATGCCTCCTGACTGGTAATCGCCTTGGTTATGGGCAAACCCTTTTTTTGCAATCTATAAGCCAGCTCCGTAGCCACCGGCACATCCAGTCCCAGCTTTTTCATGGCCTCAATATTCTGGAAAATTTCCTCTGGCTTGCCTTCCTGAACCAGCTTTCCCTGCTTCATAACCAGCACCCTGTGGGAAAGAGCTGCCTCCTCCATAAAATGAGTAATATTAATAACCGTAATCCCCTGCTGTTGATTCAAGCGCTGTACTGTAGAGATTACCTCCTGCCGTCCCACTGGGTCCAGCATGGCTGTTGGCTCATCCAACACAAGACATTCCGTATTCATAGCCAATGCCCCAGCTATAGCAATTCTCTGTTTTTGACCACCACTAAGCAAATGGGGGGCAAAATGACGGAATTCCTCCATATTTACCGCCTTCAGAGCCGCAGTTACCCGCCTGCGAATCTCATGAGACTCCATGCCGATATTCTCTGGTCCAAAGCCTACATCATCCTCCACAATAGCAGCAATAATCTGGTTATCAGGGTTCTGAAAAACCATGCCCACCTTGCCACGAATATCCCAGAGATGCTTCTCATCTGTAGTATCCATGCCATCCACTAGGCACTGGCCCTCTGTGGGCTGAAGCAGAGCATTAAAATGCTTGGCCAAGGTTGATTTACCTGAGCCATTAGTGCCTAGAATGGTTACAAACTCTCCTTTGTGGATTTTTAGATTAATACCATCCAAAGCCTTGTATTCATTTTCCAATCCCTTGTTGTATACATGGGATAGATTTTTACATTCAATAAAAGCCATAATATCCTCTTGGATTGACTGTTTCCCTGTAAACTGAATTGTAATTCGTCTAATGAAACCGCCAAATCATACTAAAAAACTTCTCAAAACACACCACAGGCTCCTAATTGCCAAAGGTGTGTTTATCGTCAACCAATATTATACATACGTTAACCCCAAATATCAATAAAAGAACATAACCGTCCTAAGCCACCAATCTTGAATGGTTATTTTCAGCTACTTCAAAATTTAGAGCTAATCATATCTCGGTTGCACTTTCTTTATATTATAATACTACAAACATTTGCCATCTGCGATAAATTCTGATTTATCGGGCTAAGTAATTTTTATAAAATATAGTTTTGACTACAAGTAAAACATTTAT
>DAVZJH010000031.1:0-21079 GCA_052272885.1 Anaerovibrio sp.
CATGAGAGCTTTAGTACCGCTAGGCGAGAAAAGTAGCGAGAGCGTGCCTGAAAGGATACTACCATATCGCCATTAATAGTGAATAAGATGTATTCGACAAATCAGAACTTCTAGAAATATATTGCAAAATGTATGACAAATGATATATTGTGATGGTGAGTTGATAAATATGGCACAAGCAACTCAGAGCTGGAAAACTTCTTGAGTCGTCTTTGAAAATCTTTTCTCAACAAGAAAACATCCCTCTGTAACAAATGGGTATAATTAAATCATCAAAGCTAAATGTTATGCTAAGTAATCAACCAAAGAAAGCTGTTGGTACTATCTGGTGTGGGTCAGCAGGTTTTGAGGATATTGCTAGCTTGCTATGGGTGATAAATTTGAAAGTTTGTTATAGGGGGAATTTTTGGTGATTTTGGTAATAAATCTCAACGCATCTGTGGATAAGAGATACAAGATGAAGGATTTAATCAAGGGTGAGGTTATGCGGGCTGCGGAGGTAGATAATACTCCCGGCGGTAAGGGGATCCATGTAGCCAATGTAGCCACCATTCTTGGTGAGGATTGCATTGCCACTGGTTATCTGGGAGGCAAAAGCGGTGAGTTTATCAGCGAAAAGCTGCAGGACTACGGCATAAAGCAGGATTTTGTGCAGGTGGCTGGTGAAACCCGCTCTTGCTTGGCTATTATTACAGAAAGTGGTGCTCAGACCGAGATTTTGGAGCCAGGCCCTACTGTTACCCCAGAGGAGCAGGAAGCCTTTATGGCCAAATATCAGGAGCTTTTGTCCAAGGCTGCTGTAGTAGCAGCCTCTGGCAGTATGCCCAAAGGGCTGCCTGGTGATTTTTATGGACAGCTTATTAGCTTAGCCCACAAGGCAGGCAAGCCCTTTCTGCTTGACACCAGCGGTGAGGCATTGATTCAGGGTATCAAGGCACAGCCATATTTTGTGAAGCCTAATAACGATGAAATCAAGGTGTTGGTGGGAGCAGAGCTGCGTAGTGATGAGGATATTGTTCATGTCCTGCAGAAATTTATGGAGGACGGTATTAAACTGCCTGTAATCTCCCTAGGTGCTCAGGGCTCTATGGCTGGTTATAATCAGCATGTGTACAAGATTACTGTGCCCAAGATTCAGTGCAAGAATCCAGTAGGATCTGGAGATTCCTTTGTGGCTGGTATAGCGGTAGGTATTGAGCGAGGCATGGCTATTGAGGATGTACTGTCTCTAGGTGCAGCCTGTGGTACTGCAAATGCTATGGAGGATGAAAGTGGTTTCGTCCGTAAGGAAGTAGTGGAGGAGCTTTTCCCTCAGATTAAAATTCAACAAATAGTGTAAAATACTTTTTATTGATATACATTCTCCCAAACCCTCTGATTGTTGTAGGAGCAGTCAGAGGGTTATTTGATTGGGAATAATTTCAATATTTTCAATCATGAAAACAGTCTGAAAAGATTTTCACACCATGAAAACATAGACAAAGGCAAATGGGATAGAATACCAAGTGTAAGGAGAGGAGTAATAACAAATACAAAGTATGTTAATGATTTTTCATATTAGAACGCAGAAGGGATGCGGATATGAGTAATGTTGACAGAAAATTCCTTACATAGGCATGATTCTATAATTCTTGGAGGTAAAAGATTATGAAGAAGAAAACTTTGGTATCTGCAGTTCTTGCAGCAACTATTATGGGTACCGCTAGTGTAACTATGGCAGCTGAGAATATGTTCTCTGATGTGCCATTGGATCATTGGGCATACGATGCCGTTAATAAGCTGGCCGAGGATGGCATTATTGATGGCTACGGTGATACTAATTTTGGCGGTGACAAGCCTATTACCCGTTATGAGATGGCACAGCTGGTAGAGAAGGCTATGCAGAATCAGGAAAACGCTCGGGCTGTAGACAAGGCTGCTATTGAAAAGCTCCAGAAGGAATTTGACAGCGAGCTGAAGGGTGAGGTACAGAGCCTCCGCAAGGATGTAGATGATTTGAAGGGCCGTATGGGCTGGTATGGTGATGCTCGTATTCGTTATTTTGCCAATAAGGATCAGAAGGGTAATAATGGCAAGAATAGTAGCGGCGAAGCTTCTCAGTTTGAAAAGAGATTGCGTCTGGGCTTCTGGGCAAATCCTGCTGAGAATTTGACTGTGGATGGACGCTTGAAGTATGAGGACAAATCTTGGCAGAGAAGCCACTGGACTAATGGACATCAGAATTTTAATCCTTGGGATAATTCTTATGATAATCAGAATAGCCTGCGTTTGGATAAGTTAAGTCTTAACTGGGAGCATGCAGGTACCAAGGCTTCTATTGGCCGTACCGAGGTTAAGCTGGGTGAAGGCTTGATCTGGTGGGAGAATCCGGTAGATGGTGCCTATGTTAAGCATCAGTTCGGACCAAAGGTTACTGCTATGCTAGGTGCTGGTGATATTTCTGCTGCAGGCTGGCACGATAGTAATATTAATGCTCAGTTTGGTGAAATTGCCGTGCAGACATCTCCAGCTACCAAGATTGCTGTTTCTAATATGCGTACACTGACAAATGTTCAGAGTTATGCTTCTGGTGATAAGGATTGGGTGGAGGTTCCTAAGCCAGGTGGTGGTACTGTTTGGGTGCCACAAGGTACATGGTCTGAATGGAGAGATGATGCGTATAAATTAAATCAGTATTCCCTTAGTGTAAATACTCAGATTGCACCAAAATGGAATGTAATTGCTGAGGCTGTTACCAACAATGTTGGTACTGTTCCCAATGCCAACAAGCATGGTGTATGGACTCGTGTAACCTACGGCAAGATGGATTGGAAGACTGCTAAGGATTGGCAGTTGTACGGTGAGTATTTCGCATTGGGTAATATTTCTGTGGATTCCAGCAAGTGGGGACATCGTCTGAATATTGCCGGTGGTGATGGCTTTGGCGGCAATGGTGCTCGTGGCTTTGGTTTCAATCTGGACTACATGCTGGCTAATAACACCTGCCTTGGTTTGAGCTACTACAAGTTGAAGCCATATGATGAGAACAAGGCTGGCTTTAGCAAGTATGATGATGTAGCTACTGTAGCTCTGTCTTATATGTTCTGATTAAAGGTATATTTAGGTATATCCACTAGAGAGGTAAGAGGGGAATAATATGAAATCTTTCAAGAACAAAAAGCTAACTGCCTATGTTATGGCAGCCCTAATGGCTGGCTCTGCCATGCTTGGCACCAGCTTTGGTGCCAGTAGTGCTGAGGCTGCTGTAAAGGTAAATCCAATAGCCGGTATCAGTGATGATTTTATCAAGGGTGCCGATGTATCCATGCTGCCAGAGCTGGAGCGTCTGGGTGGAAAATTCTACGCCAATGGGATGGAGAAGGATTGTCTTGCAATTTTGCAGGAAAAAGGTATTAACTGGGTTCGTGTCCGGATTTGGAACGATCCATATTCCTATGGCCCTAACGGCAATGGCGGTGGTGTTACCGATGAGAAAAAGGCTCTGGAGGTAACCAAGCGGGCCAAGGCCTTGGGTATGAAGGTACTGGTGGACTTCCACTACAGCGACTGGTGGGCAGATCCAGGCAAGCAGTATCCACCAAAGGCTTGGGAAAAACACAATGCCAAGCAGCTGGCCAAGGATGTATATGATTATACCGCCAAGGTTATGAAGGATTTCAACGAAGCCGGTGTAACACCTGATATGGTACAGATAGGCAACGAGCTGAACAACGGTATGCTGTGGCCTGTTTGCAAAACCGATACTCCAGAGGGCTATAAGGCTTTGGCAGATGCCATTGCTCAGGGACTGAAGGCTGTAAAGGACAATGATCCAAACCATCATGTAAAGCGCATGGTGCATCTGGCCAACGGCAACAACAATGCCCTGTATCGCAGCTTCTTTGATGAGCTGATTACCAACAACGGTGTTAATGATTTTGATATTATCGGTTTCTCCTATTACCCATTCTGGCATGGCAGCATGGAAGAGCTTTCCTACAATATGAACGACATGGTAGACCGTTACGGCAAGGATGTTGTTGTAGTTGAAACAGCTTATGCCTTTACCAATGAGCAGGGAGATGCTCAGAAGAACTGTGCCGGCCCAACTGAGGAGGCTATTGCAGGCTACAAGTCCACTGTTCAGGGACAGGCCAGCGGTCTTCATGATGTGATGGAACATGTTGCCAATGTGAAGGACAGCCGCGGCAAGGGTATCTTCTACTGGGAGCCTGATTGGATTCCTGTAGAGGGTGCTGGCTGGAAGGCTGGGGAAGGCAACGAGTGGGAGAATTTGGCCATGTTCGACTTCCAGGGCAATGCTTTGGAATCTCTGGATGTGTTCAAGATGGTTAGCGACAAGTCCCTGCCAACTCAGCAGTACAAGGTAAAGACCATTGAGGCTGAGCTGGTAACAGGTTCCGTAGGCCAGCCAGTAGAAATGCCAAAGAAGGCCAGCGTGGTATTTGAAAACGATGTAGTCAAGACCATGCCTGTAATCTGGGCAAATGCTGCTCCTGTTTTTGATGCGCCAGGCAAGTACACTGTCAAGGGTACTGTTCAGGGAGTTGATGGCAAGACCGCCATTGCTTCCATTGATGTTATCAAAAAGGTAAATCTTGTCAAGAATGGCACTTTTGAAAATGGTGATTTGAATGGCTGGACCATTACCGGTGATAAGGATGCTGTAAACACTGTATCTTCCGCTGGCGATGCCCGTGGCAAGTCTGCTATGCATTATTGGGCAGACAAGGGCTTCAAGTTCCAGGCAACTCAGAGCTTTGAAGGCCTTAAGGATGGCAAGTACACTGTTTCCTGCTGGACTCAGGGCGGTGGTGGAGAGCATTATTATACTCTCATGGTACGCACCTCTGCCGGTGAGCAGTCTGCCGTAATTGCAGACACTGGCTGGAACAATTGGCAGCAGTGGATCATCCGTGATGTAGAGGTGAAGGATGGCAAGGCCACCATCGGTATTGATATGGTAGGCAATGCCGGTAACTGGGGCTCTATTGACGACATAGAGTTCTATCTCCAGGAGTAAAATCCTGTATTCTCCCAAAGAAACATACCCTTAATAAAACTCATATAAACAACTCTCCCATCAGACAGCCTGTATCCCTGCAGGCTGTCTGTATTTTTATTGCGGAAAGGTAGTAATTTTATAAAACATTGAAGAAATGACATATTCTGCTATATAAAACATTGAAGAAATGACACATTTTGCCATACGAAATATTGAAGAAATGCAGAAAAACATGTATAATAATATTGAAGAAATGTACTATTTATAACGAGGTGGCAAATATGTATTTTTATCGTAAGGCTTACGAACAATTAAGAAATTGGAAAAATGAATTTGCTGATCATTATGCTGTATTGTTGGAGGGTGCACGGCGAGTTGGCAAGTCTACAATTGCTGAACAATTTGCTAAGAATGAATATAGGTCGTATATTCTTATAGATTTCTCCCGAGCTTCTCAGGATTTAAAAAATTGTTTTAATGATATATCAAATTTAGATATATTTTTTTTGCGATTAAGTGCTATAACTAGGAAGCAGCTGTATGTTCATGAATCCGTTATAATTTTTGATGAGGTACAGCTTTTTCCAAAAGCTAGACAAGCAATCAAACATTTGATTAAGGATGGAAGATATAACTATATAGAGACAGGCTCGCTGATTTCAATTAAAAAAAATGTAAAAGATATATTAATTCCGTCAGAGGAAATAAAAATAAATGTGTATCCTATGGATTATGAAGAATTTTGTCTAGCTACGGGTCGAGATTATTCTGTATTAGCCTCAGTGTACAAAGCCAATACAGAAATAGGGCAGGCTGCAAACCGTCAGCTTATGCGTGATATGAGAATATATATGGCTGTCGGAGGTATGCCACAAGCTGTTGAAGCATATTGCAACAAAAATGATTTTGCGGTAATAGATAATGTGAAACGGCAAATTATTAACCTTTACGAAGAGGATTTCAAAAAAATAGATCCGTCTGGAAGATTATCAGCAATGTATCATGCTATTCCAGCACAACTGTCTAGGAATCAAAGAAGATATAATATAGCATCAGCGACGGGTAAAAGAAAATCTGTTAAATCAGAGAGGCTTATATATGATTTGATAGACTCAAAAACAGTATTGCCATGCTACAATACAACAGACCCTAGAGTTAGCTTATCATTAACAAAAGATTTGGATAGCTACAAATTATATGTTGCAGATATAGGGCTTTTTGTCACATTGATATTTATTGATAGACCATCTGTGGAAAATGAATTATATGCAAAGCTGTTGTCTGATAAATTGCCAGCAAATCTTGGCTATCTATATGAAAATGCAGCTGCCCAGATAATTGCTTCTTCTGGCAGGGAACTTTATTATCATACCTGGAAAAGGAAAGAAAGCACACATTATTACGAGATAGATTTCTTAATTTCGAATGGAGAAAAATTATCAGCAATAGAGGTAAAATCATCAGGTATAGGCAAACATAGTTCTTTGACAGAATTTAGGAAACGATATGCAAAGCATATCAAGGAGACCTGTATTATATCGCAAAAGGATGTTGGTTTTGCAGACGGTAATAGATATGTACCTGTATATCTACTACCGTTTATAGCAAAATGAAATAAGGTAAACAAAATGCTCGCGTCGTTTACAACTGATTATATCATTTTTTCAATAACATTTTAGTGACATCACAAATTCTGATTTGTCGAATACATCTTATTCACTATTAATGGCGATATGGGAGTACCTGTGCAGGGTACTCCCATATCGCTTATTAGCGTATTCATTGAGTCTTTCTGCTTTGGCACAATTTGGAACGACCTATTTTATACGAAGATAGCAGACTTATCGAGATTGACGGTATCGATAAGAAAAACAGCCACTGATGAAATTTTCAATGGCTGTCGTAGGGTTGTTGTTGCTAAGACTACTGTTAGATATTATCTTAGGAAATGATTTTCTTCATCATGAAAAGGTTTTCATGGTTGGAAAACACCTGCTGAAAAAATAACGTATAATAATAAATGTAAGGTGAAGGGAAGCGAGAGTACCGAAGCCTGAAGAAATTATAACGTATGATAAATCAATTTTTAATTAGGGGGTATAAAGCAATGGCAACATTGAGGAGGTTCCCAAAGGACTTCATTTTTGGCGGTGCCACAGCTGCCTATCAGGTAGAAGGGGCTACCAAGGAGGATGGCAGAGGACCATGCGCCTGGGATGATTATATGAACCGTCCCGGCAGCCGGTTTACTGCTGATCCAGCTAGTGATTTTTATCACAAATACAAGGAAGACTTACAGCTGTCCAACGACTTCGGCATAAACGGCATCCGGATTTCCATTTCCTGGACCCGCATCCTGCCAGAGGGCAAGGGTAAAATCAATCAGGCTGGTATTGATTATTACAATGACTTGATTAACGAGTGCATCAAGCAGGGAGTAGAGCCTTTTGTAACTCTCCATCATTTTGATACACCGCTGCCATTCTTCAACAATGGCCACTGGCTCAACAGAGATTTGATTGACTACTTCGTAGATTACGCCAAAATCTGCTTTGAGAACTTCGGTGACAGAGTAAAGAAATGGGCAACTTTCAATGAACCTTGGTCCATTCCACAGAATGGCTACATTGCAGGCAACTTCCCGCCACACAAGCAGTTCGATATGCCAACTGCCATTCAGATGATGCATATCATGATGGTGGCTCATGCCAAGGCCCTGAATCTCTACAAATCCATGAATCTGCCAGGAGAAATCGGTATTGTCCACACTCTGGAGGGCAAGGTGGCCATTTCTCACAAGCCAGAGGATATGCATGCTAGAGATTTGGACGATGCTATGGCAAACCGCTTCATGATGGATGCTTGCTTCCACGGCGGCTACGATGATGAAACCATGGCTCTTATCAATGAAATTCTTGACAAGAACAACGGTCAGTTGATAACCTATCCAGAGGACTTTGAGGAGTTCCGCAAAGCTGCTGAGCAGATTGATTTTCTGGGGATGAATTATTATTCCAGTCATTTCCTACAGGCCTATGAGGGGGAAAGCAGAATCTACAGCAACTCCACCGGCGACAAGGGCACTTCCGTATTTGCCCTGAAGGGGGTAGGAGCTAGAGTTTGCAACCCAGAGGTGCCAACCACCGATTGGGATTGGCCAATTTATCCAGTAGGTATGTACAATCAGTTGAAGCGGATTGCTAAGGACTATCCGAATTACAAGAAGATTTACATTTCCGAAAACGGCATGGGCTACAAGGACGACTTTGAAAATGGCAAGATTGACGATACACCTCGTATCGAATATGTTACCCAGCATTTGGAATATCTGCTGAAAGCCGTTGAAGAAGGAGTTAATGTATGCGGCTATTACATCTGGTCCCTGATGGATGTGCTTTCCTGGTCCAACGGCTACAACAAGCGCTACGGCCTGTTCTATGTAGACTACAATGACCAGAAGCGTTATCCAAAGAAGAGTGCATATTGGTACAAGCTGATGGCTCAGCGAGGGGAAATCGTACCAATTGAAGATGTTGAATATTAATAGGGTATATTACATATAGAAAGAAGAGAGCACTATGGAAAAAATTATCGCCGCGGTTGATAGAATGAAGCCTTTCTTTGAAAAGGTTTCCAACAACCCATATCTGAGAGCAATTCGAGACGGCTTCGTAAGCTGTCTGCCAGTAATCCTGTTTTCATCCCTGTTCATTCTGGTTGCCTGCATTCCAGAAATCTGGGACTTCAAGTGGGATGATTATGTAAGCGGTCTTTTGTGGCAGGCTTATGGTTATTCCATGGGTATCCTGTCCGTATTGATGGTTGCTACCATCGCCAAGAGCTTGACCGACAACTTTAACCACAAGCTGCCAAAGCTCCGTCAGATTAACACCGTATCTGTAATGATCGTATCCATCATCTGCTTCCTGCTGCTGTCTGTAGAGGGGGTAGATAAGGGTATCGCCACTGAGTTCATGGGTACCAAGGGCTTGCTTTCCGCTTTCGTAGTAGCCTTCACCGTACCCAATATCTACAAGTTCTTTGTAGGCCGTGGCATTACCATCAAGCTTCCAGAGGAAGTTCCTCATTACATCGCTCAGACATATGCTGACCTGTTCCCACTGGCTGCTTCCATTACCTTCTTCTGGGTATTCAGCTTCGTATTCCGTGATGTAACTGGCATGCTCTTTGGTAACTGGATTCTGGAGCTGTTCAAGCCACTGTTCCAGGCTGCTGACGGTTATATCGGTATCGCTCTTATCTATGGCGCTATGGCCATGTTCTGGTTCGTAGGTATTCATGGTCCTTCCATTGTAGAGCCTGCAGTAACAGCTATCTACATTGCTAACATCGAGCTGAACCTGCAGATGGTACAGGCTGGTGAGCATGCAACTGCTATTCTGACCCATCCAACTTCCTACTTCGTAGCTACTCTGGGTGGTACTGGTGCAACCCTGATGTTCTGCGCAATGTGCGCCTTTATCGCAAAGTCCAAGCAGCTCCGTACTGTAGGACGCAGCTCCTTTATTCCTGTAATCTTCGCTGTAAACGAGCCAATCCTCTTTGGTGCTCCTATCGTACTGAATCCAGTTCTCTTTGTTCCATTCATTCTGGCTCCAATCGCCAACGTATGGCTCTACAAGTTCTTCGTTGATGTTCTGGGCATGAATGCCTTCTCTTATATCCTGCCTTGGACTACTCCAGGTACTATCGGTTTGATTGTGGCTACTGGTTTTGCCAAGCTGTCCTTCTTCCTGGCTCCATTGCTGCTGGTTGTGGATGCTGTTATCTACTATCCATTCTTCCGTGCTTATGATAAGCAGCTGGTAGAGCGTGAGGCGCTGATTGCTGAGGGTGCTCCGCTGGATGACGATGGTGTACCTGTAGAAGAAGCTGTAGCTGTTAAGGAAGTTGAAGTAAAGAAAGAAGCTCCAAAGTCAGCTGTTCCAAAGACTGAAAAGAAGGTTCTAGTTCTCTGTGCCTCCGGTGCCACTAGCTCCATGCTGGCCAAGGCAATTGTTAAGGGTGCCAAGGCCGCTGAGGCTCCTGTTGACTCCATCGCTATGGCTTATGGTCAGCACAAGGATTGCATTACCGATTATGATTTGATTGTTCTGGCTCCACAGATGGCTTCCATGTTTGATGAATTGAAGCACGACTGTGACGAGAAGGGTGTACCTGCAGCTACCTGCTCCGGCAAGGAATATGTAGGACTTACCCGTAACCCTGCTGGTGCATTGAACTTTGCTCTGGCACATATGGCTTAAGTTATCCCTGTCGGTGCATTGATGTAATATTAATGTACTTCCTCCCAAGGGGCTGTGAGTGCCGATTAGCCTCACAGCCCTATTTTACTTTTACTAATCAAGGAAAACACTTAAAATACAACATTTTTCCGTATATACGTAACAGATATGGGTAGCGTAACAAAAGGAAAAAGATTAAAATCCTATATAGAAACAGCGAAATGATGTAAAACAATAAAGAAAAACCGTCATAAATTCTACTTATGTGGTATTATCATAATGATTTCCAAAATTATTATGACAATTTATGCACAACAAAAAGTGGGGTTAAATAACCAGAACAGGGATTGGTTAGACGGTGGGGTTAAGGTTGCTGTATTAGAGGAGGAAGTATTATGAGTGGAATTCCCGTAATTACCATTAGCCGTCAATATGGTGCCGGTGGCCGTGAGATTGCTGCCCTGGTGGCCGAAAAGCTTGGTGTCAAGCTCTATGACCGTCAGATTGTTCATATTGCCGCAGCCAAAATTGGTCTTGATGATCTCAGTGAAAATGATTTATTAGATCTGGAGAACTATGTCAAGCCTTTGTCCATGAGCTTTTTGCCATTCCGTTCCTTTGGCATGAATATGACTGATTCCAGTCAAAAAATCTTCATGACAGAGTCTGCTGCTATTCGCAAGCTGGCACAGGATGGTCCTTGTGTTATTCTGGGCCGTAGTGCTGACTATGTATTGCGGAAGTTCGAGAACAAATTCTCCATCTTCATTTGTGCAGATGATGAATTCCGTGAGGCTAGAGGCAAGGAAGTCTATGGTGGCAAAACCTTGAAGGAGCTGGATCAGGAGGACAAGAAGCGTGCTCGCTATTACAACTACTATACTGGCCAGAACTGGGGAGAAGGCCAGAACTATGATTTGGTTGTAAATACCAGCCGTGATTCACTGGACAAGATAGCTGATGCTATTATCGACTATATCAAGGTTGTTAAGGGGTAATTATTTAGTAAAAGAGGGGAAGTAAATATTATGTCAAACGGTAAAAACAATACACTGCAGCGTATAGCCTATGCCTGCGGTACCTTTGGTCATGATGTGTTCTATTCCATGATCGGCACATATTTCATGATTTTTGTTACCAGTAATCTGTTTAATTCAGATGATCCAACTAACGATGCCTATATGATAGGTATTGTTACCACTATCATTTTGGTATTGAGAATTGCTGAGCTTTTCGTAGATCCGTTTATCGGTAATATTATTGATAAAACCAAAACCCGTTGGGGCCGTTTCAAGCCTTGGGTTCTGGGCGGTGCAGTTATCGCAGCTGCTACTTTGGCTATGCTGTTTACTGATTTTGGAGGCTTAACCGTAAGCAATCCAACTCTGTATCTTGTTGTCTTTGCCATTGTATATTTCATCATGGATATCTTCTACTCCGCTAAGGACGTAGCTATCTGGTCCATGATTCCAGCTCTGTCCTTTGATTCCCATGAGCGTGAGGTTACAGCCACTATTGCTCGTATTGGTTCTGTATTCGGCACTCAGATGGTTACTGTTATCGTAATGCCAGTGGTACTGTATTTCTCTGTGAATCAGAATGGCGGTGCCGGTGACCCAACAGGCTGGTTTGCTTTTGCCTGCATTGGTGGCGGTATTGCTACTCTAGGTGCTATTATTCTGGGCTTGGGTACACATGAGAAGGAAAATGCTCTTCGTGAAAACAAGGAAGAAACCTCTGCCAAGGATGTACTGAAGGTTCTCACCAAGAATGACCAGCTCCTTTGGATGGCTATGGCTTATCTGGTTTATGGTATCGGTATCAATATTGTAAACAACTTCAACCTGTATTATTTCATCTATGTAATTGGTGATGCTACCAAGTTCTCTATTCTGGGTGTTATCAACACTGTTATTGGCCTGCTGGCTGTAGCAGCGTTCCCAATTCTCACCACCAAGTTCAGCCGTCGCAAGCTGTTCTTCTCTTCCATTGCTGTTATGACAGCTGCTCTGGTGCTTTATGCTATGAGTGGTACTAATGTTGCCTTGGCTCTGGTGGCTGCTGGTCTATTTACTCTGCCACAGGCCTTGATTTTCCTGGTTGTTCTGATGACCATTACCGACTCTGTAGAGTATGGCCAGCTGAAGCTGGGCCATCGTGATGAAGCAGTTTGCCTTTGCGTAAGACCTTTGGTTGATAAGTTCGCTGGCGCTGTTTCCTCTGGTATTATCGGTTTGGCTGCCATCTGGGTAGGCATAACTGGCGGTGCCAGCACAGAGGGTTTGAGTGCTGACAATATGGTGCGTTTGCAGATGGTTATGTTTGCCGCACCTACTGTGCTGATGATTATCGGCGCCCTTATTTATCGTGCCAAAGTTACCTTGACTGAGCAGGAGCATGCCCGCATTGTTGAGGAATTGGAAGAAAAATGGGAATCCATGAATAAATAAAAAATTAGTCCCCCAAATCGCAAAAGGCGAGGCGGGGGACTAAAAGTATCATAAAATGTGCCCATGCACAGCTTATGGAAATAGTAGACGGTAGTAAATAATAAATAGATGAAAGAAGGGGAATTTTATGGCAATTCAGTTTAACGAGAACACAAAGCAGTTTCATCTTACCAATGGCAATATTAGTTATATTTTTGAGATTATACGCAATGGACATTTGGGACAGTTGTATTTTGGCAAGGCACTGCCATTGGAAGGGAATTACTCCCATTTGCAGGACAAGGTTCATTATCGTCCTATGCTGGCTCAGGGTTATGAAAATGATTATACCTTTTCTTTGGAGCAAATAAAGCAGGAATACCCTTCCTTTGGTGCTACAGATTTCAGGGAGGGAGCTGTGGAGATTCTACAGCAGGATGGCAGCAGGCTTTCTGATTTTTGCTATGTATCCCATGAGATTGTACCTGGCAAGCCAAAGCTGGAGGGACTGCCTGCCACCTATGTGGAAAAGGATGAGGAAGCAGAAACCCTGCTGGTGAAGCTTATGGATGCCAAGGATGGCATGGAACTGATTCTGTCCTATACAATTTTTGCTCAGTATAATGTTATTGCTAGAAATGCGTATTTCAAGAATACTGGGGAGGAAGTGGTCAAGCTCACCAAGGCCATGAGTCTGAATCTGGATTTGCCAGATAGCGATTATGATATGGTACAGTTCTCCGGCTGGTGGAC
Source organism: Anaerovibrio sp. (assembly GCA_052272885.1). Taxonomy (GTDB): domain Bacteria; phylum Bacillota; class Negativicutes; order Selenomonadales; family Selenomonadaceae; genus Anaerovibrio. The sequence goes on from DAVZJH010000031.1 coordinate 13,434, forward strand.
TAGGGAAAGACATAAGAAAACCTCTCATCTGCGTCAGGGTATCCAGTCTATTGGCAGTCTCAGAGGTCAGTCCAGCCACAACCACAATCCGTTTATAATTCTGAAGCGTCCTAATACTGATGAAAATCAGGGTGAGGCTATGGGCTTCTCTCTGGTGTACAGTGGCAATTTCCTGGCTCAGGTAGAGGTAGATACCTTTGATACCTCCAGAGTAATGCTGGGTATTCATCCTCAATCCTTCTGCTGGCAGTTGAAGCCAGGTCAGCATTTCCAGACACCAGAGGCTGTTATGACCTGGTCCGATACAGGTATGAACGGCATGAGTCATATTTTCCATGAGCTGTACCGCAGTCGTCTGGCTAGAGGGGTATGGCGGGACAAGGTTTGTCCTATCCTTATCAACAACTGGGAAGCTACCTACTTTGACTTTGATGAGGACAAGCTGGTAAAGATTGCCAGCAAGGCCAAGGAAGCAGGCGTAGAGCTGTTTGTCCTGGATGATGGCTGGTTCTCCACCCGCCGTGATGATTATCATGGCCTGGGAGATTGGACACCAAATAAGGAGCTGCTGCCTAATGGTATTACTGGCTTGGCTCAGCGTATCAACGATATGGGCATGAAATTCGGCCTGTGGGTGGAGCTGGAAATGGTCAACAAGGATACCCCAATCTACGAGGAGCATCCAGATTGGATTATCCATGTACCAGGCCGTAAGAGCTCTCATGGACGTAACCAGTATGTGTTGGACTTCTCTCGTCCAGAGGTGGTGGATTATATTCATGATGCCATCTACAAGGTGCTTAGCACCGCAGATATTTCCTATATTAAGTGGGATATGAACCGCAGTATTACCGAATGCGGATCCGCTGGCTGGCCAGCAGCCCAGCAGGGTGAAATCTTCCATCGCTATATCCTAGGAGTATATGATTTGTACGAAAGATTAACCTCAGAATTCCCCCATATACTCTTTGAATCTTGTGCCTCAGGGGGCGGTCGTTTTGACCCAGGTATGTTCTACTATGCACCTCAGGCGTGGACAAGTGACGATAGTGATGGCTGTGAGCGCGTCTATATTCAATATGGTACCAGCTATGGCTACCCTCTGTCCTTTATGGGCTCCCATGTTTCCATTACCCCAAATCATCAGGTATTTAGAAATACCAGCCTGAAATTCCGTGGAGATGTGGCCTATTTCGGCACCTTTGGCTATGAGCTGGATCTGGGTCGCTTATCTCCAGAGGAATTTGAGGAGGTAAAGGAACAGATTAAGTTTATGAAGAAATACCGCCAGCTGATTCAGTACGGCACCTTCTATCGCATTAAGGATCCATTTGCCGGCAATGAAGCAGCCTGGATGGTAGTATCTCCAGACAAGAAGCAGGCTATTTTTGGCTACTATCGCATTTTGTCCAAGCCATGTACACCATTTAGCCTTACCAGACTGCAGGGACTGGATGAAAATGCCACCTACAATGTTACCATAGACAATGTAGAGGAAATGGGCAGCTTCACCGGTGCAGAGCTGATGCGGGCAGGCTTGGTAACTACTGATGAGTCCTGTGGTGAGCAGAAAACCGAAAAGAAGGTATTCTGTGGGGACTTCTATTCCCGCCTCTTCCTGTTGGAAGCCAAATAAGCTGAAAATAATATAGTCAGTAGAGAATCAGACCTCCTCCTGAGATTCCTGCCGGCGGATCTTTCGGTAGGCAGAGGGGCTCATGCCCTTCTGCCGCTGAAAGGCTCTGGTATAGGAGTCGCATTTGCTATAACCGCAGGAGTAGGCAATGGTTTCAATGGAAAGCTTAGAGGAATCCAGTAGATGACGGGATTTGTTAATCCGGCACTGCTGAATATATTCGTGAGGGGACATACCGGTTTTGGTCTTGAAAAGGGTGGTCATATAGCTGCGGTTCAGCCGTAGGTAATCAGCCAGTTCCTGTACGGTAAATGGCTCAGCCAGATGTTTGCGGATATACTCCAAGGCGCTGGTTACATAATCATCAGTTCTGGTCTGAGGCATACTGTCAGTCTGAACCTCTGCCATAACGGCAAAAAATTCATGGAGCAGGGAAAGACGGCGGAAGTTGTTTACCAGCTGGGCATCATGGTATTTCAGCATAGTGGACACGCATTTGTTCAGCTGCTGGCCCTGAGCCTCTGTACAGGAGAAAATGGGATTGTCATGGCTAAGGCCTAGAGAGGACACGATGTTTTCGGCATCGCTGCCCATAAAGGCAACCCAGATATAGCTCCAAGGCTCTTCCAAATCGCTTTCATAGCGGATAACCAGCCCTGGCTCAATCAGGAAGCCTTGACCAGCCTGTAGATTGTACACCTTGTTTTCATCATAGAAGGTCTTGAAGGTGCCTTTGCCGGAAAGAATGAAATGAATGAGATAATAGGGCCTCATACCTGGGCCATAATAATGGCCGGGATGAGTATAAGATTTACCAAAGGTGGTAATGGACAGGGCGGTGTCCTGAGCCGTAAGGACAATCTTTTCTGCATCTTCCATATGTATTCCTCCATTTGCTGGCTAATATCATAAACATAATTTTATTTTATCATATTCGGTATACTTTGTTAAATCTGAGGGAGTTTTGAAAAATGAGCGGATTCGATATAAAAAACTTGGCAAATCCATTATATTTTGAGGAAAATGTGCTGCCTCCTCATAGCGACCACAAATATTATGGTTCTGAGGCAGAGCTGGCCAGTGGCTGTTCATCCTTTAAATATTCCTTAAATGGTCTGTGGCATATCCATGTAGCCCGCAATCTGGCAGAGTGTCCAGAGGGCTTTGAAGGCTCTGACTATGATTGCCGACATTGGGATACCATAGCAGTGCCTGCCCATATTCAGATGGAGGGCTATGGCAAGCCTCATTATACCAATACAACCTATCCTTGGGATGGCCATGAGGCCATTGTGCCGGGAGAGCTTCCCCAGGAAAATCCAGTAGCCTCCTATGTAAAGTATTTTGCTGTCCCAGAGGGCTGGCAGGAGCTGCGGATTTCCTTTCAGGGAGCAGAAACAGCTTTGGCTGTATGGCTGAACGGTCATTTTGTCGGCTATAGCGAGGATAGCTTCACTCCATCAGATTTTGATTTGACTCCTTATGTACAGGCCGGAGAAAACAAGCTGGCAGTACAGGTATTCCGCTTTGCCAGTGGCAGCTGGCTGGAGGATCAGGACTTCTGGCGGTTCAGCGGTTTGTTCCGGGGAGTTTATTTGTACACTGTACCACAGGTTCATATAGAGGATATGTTTGTTCATGCTGTGCCTACAAAGGCATATCAGTCTGGCCAGCTTTCCTTGGATATGAAATGGAATACCCCTGAGGAAAAGAAGCTGACGGTAAAGCTCTTTGACAGCGACGGTGAGCTGGTGCTGGATGACTCCAAGCTGGTGCAGGGCAAGGAAAGCACCTATGAAGCAGAGCTGGAGAATGTTAAGCTGTGGAGTGCAGAGGAGCCAAACCTCTACAGAATGCTGTTGGTGGTAGAGAATGCCGCAGGAGAGGTGCAGGAGCTGATTCCTCAGCAGGTAGGCTTCCGTGAGTTCAAGCTGGATGGCAATATTATGAAGCTGAATGGCCAGCGGATTGTGTTCAAGGGCACCAATCGTCATGAATTTGACTGCTATAGCGGTCGGGCCTGTGACCAGAAGCTTATTGAGCAGGACATTATTACCATGAAGCAGAACAATATCAATGCAGTGCGCTGTTCCCATTATCCTAACAGCAGTCTTATTTATGAGCTGTGTGATATTTATGGCCTTTATGTAATAGATGAAACCAATTTGGAAACCCACGGCACCTGGATGAAAAATGGTGGAGATTTCCCTGATGAATATACCTTGCCAGATGGCCATAGCCAGTGGCAGGGAGCTGTGCTCCAGAGAGCAGCCAATATGCTGCAGCGGGACAAGAATCATCCATCTATTATTATCTGGTCCTGCGGTAATGAATCCTTTGGCGGTGAAACCATCTTCAAGATGCATGAGTATTTCCACAAGGCAGATGCTTCCCGTCTGGTACATTATGAGGGGCTTTTCCATGATAGAAGATTCAACGCTTCTAGTGATATGGAAAGCCAGATGTACACCCATGTGGCAGATATCAAGAAATTTCTGGCCGAGCATCGGGACAAGCCTTTTATCTGCTGTGAATATACCCATTCTATGGGAAATTCCAATGGCGGTATGAGCAAATACACCGATTTGACTGAGGAAGATGAGCTGTATCAGGGTGGCTTTATCTGGGACTATGTGGATCAGGCTATAGCTGGCAAGGACAGTCATGGGGAGGATGCCCTTTTCTATGGCGGTGATTTTGGGGACAGACCAAGCGACTACAATTTCAGTGGCAATGGCATTGTCTTTGCTGATAGAAGCATTACCCCAAAGATGGAGGAGGTCAAGTTCAACTATCAGAACTTCTCCCTTTATCCAGAAGTCAAGGGAGTAAGGATTGTTAATAAGAGCCTCTTTACCAATACTGACAAATATGCCTTGAAGCTGTCTCTACTGAAGGATGGCCAGCAGGTTTGGGAAATGTCCACCTCTGTGGAGATTGCTCCTGGGGAAGAAGCCTTTGTAGATTATCCTTATCCATCCTTTGGAGCTGGGGAATATGCCTTTAATGCAGCTTTGGTGCTAAAGGAGCAGGAAAGCTGGGCACCAGTTGGCCATGAGGTAGCCTTTGGTCAGACTGTGGCCAAGCAGGAAGCAGAGGGCGGTATCAAGGAATGGCTGGCAGGGAATTGTGTTCCAGCTATGCCGGCACAGGCTTTGGCTGGGTGCTCTGCCATGAGAATCTGCAAATCGGATATTAACATCGGTATCTATGGTCAGGGCTTCAGCGTTATGTTCTCCAGCGCTGCTGGGAATATTGTTTCCTATAAGTACAATGGAGTAGAGCTTATAGAGGAACAGCCACAGCTGAACTTCTGGCGCGGTCCAGTGGATAATGACCGAGGCAGCAGCCGTCATATTGACTGCGCTCCTTGGAAGCTGGCCAGCCTGTATCGCAGAGTCAAGAGCATTGAGCTGTGGGAAAATGGCCAGTGGCAGAAGGTAGAAAGATTCTTTGGAGCCAATGGTATTGGCAATTATCAAGCGGAGGAATTCAAAATCCGCTTTAACTATATTGTGTTGGACAAGCCAGAAACCCTAGTTGCTGCTACTTATACTGTTACCCAGGATGGCACTGTGGCTGTGGAGCTGGACTACCAGCAGGTAGATGGCCTGCCAGAGCTGCAGGACTTTGGCATGATTTTCACCCTGCCAAGGGAATACAGCCAGATTGCTTATTATGGTTTAGGCGCCAGTGATAATTATGCTGACAGGCAGAATGGTGCCAGATTGGGCATCTTTGCCAGTGATACAGCCAAGGAATTTGCTCCATATCTTAGACCACAGGAATGTGGCAACCATTGCGGTATCCGCTGGTTCAAGGTTATGGACAAGAAGGGCAGAGGCATGGAGCTTTTAGGGGATGTACCTTTTGAGGCATCCGCACTGCCATACAATCCACATGAAATCGAAAACGCCCGTCATCCATATGATCTGCCCCAGGTGCATCACACCTATTTGCGGGCATCTGCCGGACAGTCTGGTGTAGGCGGCGATGATACATGGGGTTCTCCAGTATTGGATGAATATACCATGAAGAATATTAGCAGAAAATTTGTCTTTAAGTTTAAGGGAATTTAATTTATTGAAAGCGGGGAAGTAAAAATGAAGAAGGAAGAATTGCTGCAGGAAATTCAGGCAGGTAAATATGATGAAATGCTGGTAAAGCTCTATGGTCAGGAGGCTTTGACTGCTCAGAAGCAGCGTTACAGCCAGGCTGTAGAAAAGTTTGCTACCCTCTATCCTGAGAGAGAAGATATGGAGGTATTTTCCGCTCCAGGCCGCACCGAGGTATGTGGCAACCACACTGACCATCAGCATGGCAAGGTTCTGGCCGCAGCCATCAATCTGGATGCTGTAGCTGTAGTAGGCTTCCATGAGGATGGGGTTATCCGTCTTCATTCCGAGGGTTATCCTGCCATTACTGTAGAGCTGTCTGACCTGTCTATCAACGAGGCTGAGCACGGTACTACCAAGGCTCTGATTCGTGGCATGGCTGCTCAGTTTGCGGAAAAGGGTGTAAAGATTGGCGGTTTTGATGCCTATGTTACCTCTGATGTACTGGGAGGCAGCGGTCTTTCTTCTTCTGCAGCCTTTGAGGTGTTGATTGGCACAATTCTGGATATTCATTACAACAACGGTGCTGTAGGTGCTGTGGATATTGCCAAGATGGGCCAGTTTGCTGAAAATAAGTATTTTGGCAAGAACTGCGGTCTGATGGACCAGATGGTTTCCTCTGTAGGCGGTTTTGTATTTATTGATTTTGCTGACCCAGCCAAGCCTGTTATTGACAAGCATGTCTGCGATTTTGCTGCTGCCGGCATCAGCCTGTGCATTACAGATACCAAGGGAAGCCACGCTGATTTGACTGCTGATTATGTTTCTATTCCTGTAGAGATGAAATCCGTAGCAGCTCACTTTGGCAAGGAGGTACTTCATGAGGTAGAGGAGGCTGATTTCTTTGCTGAGATTGGGGCGCTCCGTGGCAAGGTAAGCGACAGAGCTATTCTGAGAGCTGCACATTTCTTTGCTGATGATGCTAGAGTACCACAGGAGGTGGCTGCTCTGGATGCCAAGGACTTCCAGAAGTTCTTTGACCTGGTAAAGGCCTCCGGCAATTCCTCTGCCAAGTGGCTGCAGAATGTTTACTCCATTCAGAAGCCAGAGGAGCAGGGTGTCAGCATGGGCCTGATGGTCAGCGAGAAGGTACTGGATGGCAAGGGAGCCAGCCGTGTACATGGCGGCGGTTTTGCTGGCACTATTCAGGCCTTTGTACCAACTGAGCTGGTAGATAAGTATGTGGCTGCTATGGAGAACCTCTTTGGTGAGGGAAGCTGCTATAGATTGAATATTCGTCCTCTGGGCGGCGTTCAGGTTATGTAAAAATTGCAAGGGAGTGCTATTATGAATCGCGAGATAAACCGTCTGCTGAATTTTGGGCTTCAGCAGGGCTTGATAAAGGAAGAGGATTATTGCTATGCTGCCAATCGTCTGTTGGCCGTGCTGAAAATTGATGAATTTGAGCCTGAGCAGGTGGAGGAAGTTTTGCCTGTGGCAGACGGGATTCTTGACAAGATGCTGGACTATGCAGCAGAAAAGGGCTTGATTGAGAATACAGCCAATGAGCGGGATTTGTTTGATACAGCCATTATGGACTGCCTGATGCCTCGTCCATCTGAGGTAATTGCAGGCTTCAAGGCTGATTATGCCCAGTCCCCGGAGCTGGCTACGGACAATTACTACAAGATGAGTATTGCTTCCAACTATATTCGCAAGAGCCGTATTGACAAGAATGTTATCTGGAAAACAGCTACTGAGTACGGAGATTTGGATATTACCATTAATCTGTCTAAGCCAGAGAAGGATCCACGGGACATTGCCAAGGCCAAGCTGATGAAATCCTCCAGCTATCCTAAGTGCCTGCTGTGTCGGGAAAACGAGGGCTATGCTGGCCGGGCCAACCATCCAGCCCGCCAGACTCACCGTCTGATTCCTTTGGATTTCCATGGCAA
>DAVZJH010000032.1:0-21045 GCA_052272885.1 Anaerovibrio sp.
TTTGGATTTATTGTTGACAAGTTTGGTCGTATATGATTTAATATAAGTATAAAAATTCATTGTACAAATTTCGTAAATTTTCTTTAGCATTAGACAAATTTGTAAAGGAATTTGGCGTGAAATGATAGTTTGAATTGTACGAATTATATATGAGCATTGATTTGTACAATTGAAATGTGTGAGTAAAAGGAGAGTTTTATATGGAAAAGGTATGCCGAGATTGGGCAAAACAGGCCTTTGGGGAAGGTTTGGTAGATGCCAAGTATTGGGATGAATTTGCAACCAATGCTCAGACTGCTGCTGCAGAAGTTTACAAGGTAAAGGACTTTGCTGCTGGTGAGGCCAAGCTGAAGGAACTGCTGGCTCAGTATGCACCAAAGGAAATTATCGCAGTTGGAGGAGAGGAAAATCCTGCTCTTCATGGTATTTATGAAAGAATCGGGAAAGCTGGCACTCAGATTTATACTGATAAGTTTGATATTTATGACCATAGAGATTCAGCAGATTTAGGTATCTCTACTGCGGAGTTTTGTGTGGCAGAGACAGGCAGCCTCTGCGTGGATAACTATTCTTATGAAGCCAGAGTTACCAGTATGCTTCCTTTTGTTAACATTGTTTTTGTTAATGCCAACTATGTTGTTAAGGATGTAACTGTGGCTTGCCAGATTATCGGCAAGGTTTTCGACAAGGGATATCTAGGCTTTGTTACTGGTCCAAGCCGTACCGCAGATATTGAGCGTGTCCTCAGTCTGGGTGTACATGGCCCTAACAAGCTGTTGATTATTGCTGTAGAAAACGTTGAAGGAGGGAGATAATCATGGCAGAACGGAATCTGAAAAAGGAAATACAGGAAAAGCTTCAGGATGATATTATGCAGGGTGCTCTCTCCAAATTTGCAGAACAGTATCCAGGCTCCCGTCTGAATGCCTATAAGGATCAGGATATTGAGGAGCTTCGTGAAAATCTCCGGCAGATGAAGCATGATGCTGTACAGCATATTGATGAGCTAGCAGATGAATTTCAGGCAAGCTTGGAGAAACGTGGTACCAAGGTTTTTCGTGCTAAGGACGGAGATGAGGTAAAGAAAATCCTCATTGATATTTGCAAGGAAAACAATGTGAAGCGGGTAGTAAAATCTAAATCCATGGCTTCCGAAGAAATTCATATGAATGAATGCTTTACTGATAATAATATCCGGGTAAAGGAAACAGATCTGGGCGAGTGGATGATTGCTCTAGCAGGTCAGCGCCCATCCCATATGGTTATGCCAGCTATTCATTTGAACCGCTATCAGTGTGCTAAGATGTTTGAGAAGGAAGTTGACCATGAGGTACCTGGCGAGGATATTCCTAATATGATTCAGCTGGCCAGAAAGACTCTTCGTCAGGAATTCCTCCAGGCTGATATGGGTGTAACTGGTGCTAATTTCGGTATTGCAGAAAATGGTGCTATCGGTTTGGTTACCAATGAGGGCAATGCTCGTCTGGTAACTACTTTGCCAAGAATTCATGTTGTATTGATTGGTTATGAAAAGCTGATTCCTAAGACTGAGGATGCAGCTAGCATCCTGCGGCTCCTGCCTAGAAATGGTACCTGTCAGCGAATGACCAGCTATATGACTATGGTAGATGGACCTACCAAGGTTATTTACAAGGATGAAAACGGCAAGCATGTAGAGACTGACCGCAAGCAGTATGTAATCCTTTTGGATAATGGTCGTCTGGAGGCTGCCAAGGATCCTGTGTTACAGCAGGCTTTCCAGTGTGTTCGCTGTGCTTCCTGCTTGAATGTATGTCCAATCTGGACTCTGGTAGGCGGTCATGTTTATGGTCATATCTACTCTGGTGGTATTGGTGCTATTCTGACGGGTCTCTTCCACGGTGTAGAGACCTTCCATCAGTTCAGCGATTTGTGTATTGGCTGCCGTAAGTGTGCCAGCATCTGCCCAGGCAAGATTCCTATTCCAGATTTGATTGATGAGCTGAGAGCTCGTTATGTTAAGAAATATGGTGCTCCAGGTATGGATAAGACCATGTTTAATATGGTGCTGAATGATCGTGGTATGTTCCACAAGCTGCTGTTGAAGGCTGGTTCCATCGGTTCTGCACCATTCAAGAAGGGTAAGTTTATTCGCCATCTGCCTCTATTTATGGAGGAGCTGACCAAGGGACGCAGCCTGCCAACCATTGCGGAGGAATCCTTCCGTGATAGAGTGGAGCGCCTTAGTAAGAAGAACCCATCCAAGCCAAAGAAGAGAGTGGCATATTTCAGTGGCTGTAATATGGACTTTGTTTTTGCTGATACCTCTGAGAACGTAGTAAAGGTATTGCAGAGTCTGGATATGGAGGTTGTTTACCCAATGGAGCAGGCCTGCTGTGGCAAGCCAATCCTGGGTATTGGCGATAGAGAGGCAGGCAAGGAAACTGCTAAGAAGAATATTGCTGCCTTTGAAAAGGTACAACCAGATGTAATTATTTCTGCCTGTCCAACCTGTACTGAAACTCTCCATGAGACTTATATGAAACTCTTTGAGAGTGATCCAGAGTGGAAGGCAAGAGCTGCCGCATTCTGCAGCAAGGTTCGTGAGTTCTCCAGCTTTGTGGCTGAGGAGTACAAGAAAACCGGTCGTCTGGTACATGCCAAGGGTGGTGAGAAGGTTACCTTCCATGATTCCTGTCACATGAAGCGAGGCTTGGGAATTTACGAGGAGCCAAGAGCTTTGATTGATGCTACTCCAGGTGTGGAGCTGGTAGAAATGCACAATTGTGATAAATGCTGCGGTATGGCTGGTTCCTTTGGTATGAAGTATCAGGAGGTATCCATTCCTATGCTGAATGAGAAGGTAAAGAATATTCAGGATACTGGTGCTACCACTGCTGTTGTAGCCTGCCCAGCCTGCATGATGCAGATTGGCGGCGGCTTGGATAAGGCAGAGACTGGTATTAATACCAAGCATATTGCTGATTTGTTAGCAGAAAAATTGTAATCCAAAAATTGCATTCAAATAGGCCATCAGCTGCAATATATGCTATAATTATGTTATCATTTGACACAGTTATACTGCATAAGGGGAATGCAGCTGATGGTGTTGAATAGAAGAAGTGTTAAAAGAGCGATGCTATTGGGGGAAAGTTAGTATGGAAATTTTGGTTTGTATCAAGCAGGTTCCAGGCTCCAATAAGGTTGAGGTAGATCCTGTTACTGGTGTGCTGAAGCGTAATGGTGCTGACAGCAAGATGAATCCCTATGATTTATATGCACTAGAATGTGGTATGAAGCTAAAGGAGCAGTATGGAGGCCGGGTAAGTGTTATTACCATGGGGCCACCACCAGCTGCTGCTGTTATTAAGGAAGCCTTTGCTATGGGAGCCGATGAGGGGGCGCTACTATCTGATAGAGCTTTTGGTGGTGCTGATGTACTGGCTACCAGCTATACCTTGGCACAGGGTATCAAAAAAATGGGCAAATTCGATGTGATTATCTGTGGCTTGCAGACCACAGACGGTGATACTGCCCAGGTTGGCCCAGAGGTTTCTGAGGCATTGGATATTCCTTGTGTATGTAATGTAGCCAAAATAGACAAAGTTGAAGATAATAATATTTTTGTTGATATGGAGATGGCCAATGAGTTTGAGCAGCTGAAGGTTCAGTTCCCATGCCTTATTACCGTCAAAAAGGATATCAACCAGCCTAGACTTCCATCCTACAAGCTGAAAAAGGCAACTGAGAAGAAGGAAATTGCTGTATATGGCTTAAAGGATATGGAGGATCAGGACAAGAAACATTATGGACTTTCTGGTTCTGCAACTCAGGTTCAGAGGATTTTCCCACCAGTTTCTGATAAGGAACAGGAAACCTGGGAGGGCAGCGGTCAGGAGCTGGCAGATAAGCTCTTTGACAAGCTGAAGCAGTTGAAATTTATTTCCTAAGCAGGTGTGATAGGAATTGTGTGTATTGAATAACCAGAAAAGGAGATAATGCGAAATGGGAAAACTGATAGTTCATCAGGACAAAGTAACTGATATTGCTGCTATGGTTGCCCTTTGCCCATTCAAGGCTTTGGAGGACAACAATGGCAAGTTGGAAATAAATGCTGGCTGTAAGCTGTGCAAGCTCTGTGTAAAGAAGGGTCAGCCTGGGGCCATGGAATTTGTTGAAGAAGAAGCAGGGCCACAGGTGGACAAGAGCCTTTGGAAAGGTATAACTGTCTATGTAGACCATGTAGAGGGTGATATTCATCCTGTAACCTTGGAGCTTTTGGGCAAGGCCAGAGAGCTGGCTGACAAGATTGGCCACCCTGTACAGGCTTTGTTCCTAGGCAGTGGTATTGGAGACAAGGCTCATGAGCTGCTGCACTATGGTGTAGATAAGGTTTATGTGGTAGATGCCCCTGAGCTGATGGATTTCAAGATTGAAAGTTATACCGCAGCTTTTGAAGCTTATATTAACAAGGTAAAGCCATCTGCTATTTTGGTAGGTGCTACCTCTGTGGGACGTCAACTGGCACCAAGAATTGCAGCTCGTTTCAAGACTGGTCTTACTGCTGACTGCACCATTTTGGATATGCATGATAATACAGATTTGGTTCAGATTCGTCCTGCTTTTGGCGGTAATATTATGGCGGAGATTCTTACCACCAATACCCGTCCTCAGCTGGCTACTGTAAGATATAAGGTTATGAATGCTCCTGAGCGTTCCGAGGAAGCCAAGGGAGAGGTTATTCCTTTGGAGGTGCCTGCTGCTAAGCTAAAGGCTCGTATGGAAGTGTTGGGCATTATCAAGAAGGAGAAGGAAAAGACCATTGAGAGCGCTGAGGTGCTGGTGGTAGCAGGCCGTGGCCTTAAGAAGCCAGAGGATATTGCTATGGTTCGCCAGCTGGCAGAGACTCTGGGTGGCGATGTAGCCTGCACCAGACCGCTGGTGGAGGCAGGCTGGATGGAAGCTGCTCATCAGATTGGTCTCTCTGGCCGTACTGTTCGTCCGAAGCTGATTATTACCTGTGGTGTATCCGGTGCTATTCAGTTTGTAGCTGGCATGAATAACTCTGAGCAGGTTGTGGCTATTAATTCCGATCCTGAGGCTCCTATCTTCAAGGTAGCAAATTATGCTCTGGTGGGGGATATTTATGAGATTATTCCACAGCTGATTGAGAAGATAAAGCAGGGAGGGGCATTGGCATGAGCGAGTACAAGAAACTGACAGAAGCAGATTTGGAAGAAATCGCAAAGATTGTTCCTAGAGAGCGTATTCTCTGGGCTGATGAAGTAAGTGAAGAATATAGCCATGATGAGCTAAGTGCTACTCCATCCTATCCTGATTTGGTAGTACGGGCTACCTCAGCTGAGGAAATTTCCAAGGTGTTGAAATATGCTAACCAGGAGCATATTGCTGTAACTCCTCGTGGTGCAGGTACTGGCTTGGTTGGTGCCTCTGTAGCTGTGGAGCATGGTATTATGATGGATACCACTCTCATGAATCACTTTTTAGAGCTGGACGAGGAAAATTTGACTCTGACTCTGGAGCCAGGCGTATTGCTGATGGAGATTTATCAGTATGTAGAGCCTAAGGGGCTGTTCTATCCACCAGATCCAGGTGAGAAAACAGCCACTATTGGCGGTAATATCAGCACCAATGCCGGTGGTATGAGAGCTGTAAAATATGGTGTAACTCGTGACTTCGTTCGTGGTTTGGAGGTTGTTCTGGCTGACGGCACTATTTTGGAGCTGGGCGGCAAGGTTGTAAAGAACAGTTCCGGCTATGATTTGAAGGATATTATTATTGGTTCTGAGGGTACCTTGGCCTTTATAACCAAGGCTATTTTGAAACTGCTGCCTTTGCCTCAGAAGGCTGTCAGCCTGCTGGTGCCATTCCCTAGTCTGGCTCAGGCTATTGGTACTGTACCATTGATTGTTAAATCCAAGGCTATTCCTACCGCTATTGAGTTCATGGAGCGGGAGGTTATCATGGATGCTGAGCAGTTCCTAGGCCAGAGTTTCCCTGATAATCAGGCAGATGCATATTTGCTGCTGAAATTTGATGGTGATACAGCAGAGGATATTGCCAAGGCTTATGATGGTGTAGCTCAGATTTGCTTGGAGCAGGGTGCTTATGATGTGCTGATTGCTGATACTGATGAGCGATCAGATGCTATCTGGAAAACCAGAGGTTCCTTCCTGCAGGCAATCAACGGCTCCACTACCATGATGGATGAGGTAGACGTAGTTGTACCTCGCAATCGTGTAAATGAATTTGTAGAATTTGTTCATGCCTTGCAGGAGGAGATGCACATCCGCATTAAGAGCTTCGGCCATGCTGGTGACGGCAATCTCCATGTATATATCCTTCGGGATGATTTGGATGAAGATGAATGGCATAGAGTTCTAGAGGCTACTATGGAAAAGATGTATGCTAAGGCTCGTGCTATGGAAGGCCAGGTTTCTGGCGAGCATGGTATTGGCTTTGCGAAGAAGCCATATTTGAAGGAATCTTTGGATCCAGCTGCTGTAGCTGTTATGCGGGGCATCAAGAAGGCCTTTGATCCAAATAATATTCTCAATCCACGTAAGGTTTGCTTTGACTAACCCGTCAAAAGCATTTCCGTAAAAACTCTCTATAAACCTAACAATGAATTGCGCTCTGGATTCTACCCCGTTTCCAGAGTGCTTTTCAATTGATGAAAAATTGCGGAATATAAATGGTGATATTGGCAATAAAATGGAAACCTATTTCATAGAACAGCAGAACTCATCAAAACGGTTTTAGAGAAAGAAATGAGTATCTTTTGGAGTAGTTTGGATACAATATACCCATGTTTTCAGAAAAATTCATGAAACCTTTACAGAAACTGTTCAAAAAACTATTTACAAAGAAACAATCATGGTATATAATATGCCCATGTTCCGCAAAGGAGGGATAGAAATGATTGAATCATTTGTAAATATTGAATCCGCCAGCCAGCTGGCAGGAAATGTTCCGTTTTTGAATTTTGTCGAAGCTGATGAGAGAGTAACTTCCTGCTCTGCGATTGAGGAGGGACGTGATTGTGCTATTACCGTAAGATGCAAGAATATGTCAGCCTTGGAGGAATTAACTAAAGAGTTGAAGGATAAATGTGATATCCTTAATGTAAGTCACAATGTGATTGTAAGTCAATAAATATGAGGCAGAAGCCAGGTTGGATACAGCCTGGCTTTTAATTTGCATTTTCTTTGCATAATATAGGTGTTATAATATATACAAAAACAATAAATTCTTGTTGGTAGAATTTTGTCTATATGCTATACTATTAGAGTTTTGAACAAAAGGAATGAGGTATATATGGAGCATAAAAAAGGAAATAAGAAAAGGCGGGAAGGCAGACCAGATGGCCGGAAGCCGGAGCAGCTGCGTCGCTGTCGGATACATAGACATTTTCAGCAGGGGCCTGCGGCTTCTGTCTTAATAGAAATGGGCAATACCAAGGTTATCTGCGCTGCCACTGTGGAAGAAAGGGTGCCAGTGTTTCTCCGTGGCACTGGGGAAGGGTGGCTGAAGGCAGAATATTCCCTTTTGCCAAGTGCTACCTCAACCAGAACTCCCAGAGAATCCACCAGAGGCAAGCAGAGTGGCCGCACCCAGGAAATTCAGCGGCTTATTGGCCGCAGTTTGCGTTCAGTAATGGATTTGAAGGCTCTGGGAGAGCGTACCATTATTATTGATTGTGATGTTATTCAAGCAGATGGTGGTACTAGAACTGCCTCTATAACTGGTGCTTTTATTGCTTTGGTAGAGGCCTGTGAAACTATTTATGATGGCAAAAAACCTTTCCCAGTGAAGGATTTTTTGGCAGCCATAAGTGTAGGTATTTCTCCAGAGGGAGCGGCTTTGCTGGATGTTTGCTACGAGGAGGATTCCACTGGCGTAGTGGATATGAACGTGGTGCGTACTGGTGAAGGAAATTATGTAGAAATTCAGGGAACTGGTGAGGGCCGGCCTTTTAGCCCTCAGGAATTGGCCAAGCTATTGGAACTGGCAGCCAAGGGTACTGATGAGCTGATTTCCTATGAAAAGGATGTACTGGGCGGTGTGTTGGTTTGGCGTGTAGGCCGGGAATAAGTTATATAGAAGTAAAGGATGGCAGATATGGCAAAAAGAATTGTAATAGCCACTGGCAATCAGGGCAAGGTACGGGAAATGATAAATGCCTTTAAGGATTTGGATGTGGAGTTGATATCCCTAAAGGAGCTGCCAGAAAAATATCCAGAGCCTGTGGAGAATGGAGATAGCTTTCAGGCTAATTCTCTGCTAAAGGCAAAATATTATTGTGAGAAAACAGGCCTAGCCTGCTTGGCGGATGATTCTGGCCTAGAGGTGGAGGCTCTTGATGGAGCACCTGGTATTTATTCTGCCCGTTATGCTGGGGAAAGTGCCACCGATGAGGAAAATAATGCCAAGCTGCAGTCCAAACTGCGGAGCTTGGCATTGGTAGGTTCTCCAGCAGCTTATAAATGTGCTTTGACCTTTGTGGATACAGATGGGCATAAGCTATTTGCTGAGGGCAGCTGTTCCGGGGAAATTCATTTGGAGGCTAGAGGTCAGAATGGTTTTGGTTATGATCCTTATTTTTATGTAGGAGCAAAGACTATGGCGGAAATGACCTTGGCGGAAAAGCAGGCCATTAGCCATAGAGGAGAGGCTGTTGCCAAAATGGCGGAGCTATTGAAAAAATATTTGTCAAATTAAGCTTTTTAGGGAGGTTTGTTATGCGTATTGGCATAATTAGTGATTCCCACGGCAATACCAATGCTATTGACCAGGCGGTAAAGGCGGCGGGAGAAATAGATTTTTGGCTTCATGCAGGAGATTTAATCAATGATGCAGAATATTTACGTATGGCCTATGATGCAGAAGTGGTAAATGTAGCAGGAAACTGTGATTGGGGGTATCATGGAGCTGAGGACGAGGAGCTGGTAACAGCAGCTGGCAGCAAAATATTTTTAACACATGGCCATCTCTATGGCGTAAAGAGCAATCCAGCCAATTTTTTGTTGGCGGTGCGGGAAAAGGGAGCCAATATTGGAGTTTTTGGCCATACCCATGTGGCTTTCATAAAAAAAATTAATGGTATTTTGCTGATTAATCCAGGTAGTTTATCATACCCCCGAGATGGCAAAGGCCAATCATTCATGGTTTTGGAGCTGTTTGAAGGTCAGGAACCAGAAATTTATCATTATCATTTACAACAATAAATGAAAATATGTACACAATTTTGTGAACATAAGTTAAAAAATTCATAAGATAAATTAAGAATTATAAGTGGAATTAACTGTATAAAAAGGTGAACCACATTCATATTGAAAATAGCCAAAACCCTTGCGGTTATTGGCTTGAAAGCAATTTGAAAATATGCTATTATTAAATAGCGAATGTAATTTATTATATATTTTTGGGGAGGGTTTAATTTGCGTACAATTAATGTAGAGCAGATTACTGCTGAAGTAGCGCAGATGTGCAAGGAAGCTGCCTATTATTTGCCAAAAGATGTGTATGAGGCATTGAAAAAAGGCAGAGAGACTGAAGAATCTCCTGTAGGCCAGGTCGTTCTTGATCAGATTATCAAAAACTCTGAGATTGCTCGTGCAGAGGATCGTCCAATCTGTCAGGATACCGGTATGACCATCATTTTCTTGGAGGTAGGTCAGGATCTGCATCTGGAGGGTGGCGATCTTACTGAGGCCATCAATGCAGGTGTTGCTAAGGGCTATACCGAGGGATATCTTCGTAAGTCTGTTGTAGCAGAGCCTTTGTTCAACCGCGTAAATACCCAGAACAATACTCCTGCTATTATCTATACCAAGATTGTTCCTGGTGATCAGCTGAGAATCGAACTGACCTGCAAGGGCTTTGGTTCCGAGAACAAGGGCGGTATCAAGATGCTGGTACCAGCTGATGGTGTAGAGGGTGTTAAGAAAGCTGTTCTGGATATTATTCAGCATGCAAGCTGTAATCCATGCCCACCAATGGTTGTTGGTGTAGGTATCGGCGGTACTATGGATCAGGCTGCATATCTGTCCAAGCGTGCTCTGATGCGTAACATTACTGTTCGTAATGAGCATCCTGATTATGCAAATCTGGAGAACGAGCTTCTTGAGATGATTAACAAGACTGGTATCGGACCTCAGCTGGGCGGCACTACTTCTGCTCTGGCTGTAAATATTGAGTGGGGTCCTACCCATATCGCCGGCCTGCCTGTTGCAGTAACTATCTGCTGCCATGCTTGCCGTCATGCTGTCCGTGTACTGTGATTTAGGAGGTCTTGATAATGGCTGAAACTATTCGTTTAACTACCCCTCTGACAGAGGAAAAGTCCCGCACTCTGCGTGCTGGCGACAGCGTATTGATTACCGGTACTATCTACAGTGCCCGTGATGCTGCTCACAAGGTTATGACTGAGGCTCTGGCTCGTGGCGAGAAGCTGCCAATTGATTGGAACAACCAGATTGTTTACTATCTTGGCCCTACTCCTGCAAAGCCAGGTGATCCAATCGGCTCCTGTGGTCCTACTACTGCTGGCCGTATGGATGCTTATACTCCTACCATGCTGGATCAGGGTATCAAGGGTATGATCGGCAAGGGTTCCCGTGCTCCAGAGGTTATTGAGTCTATGAAGAAGAACGGTGTTACTTATTTTGCTGCTGTAGGCGGTGCTGCTGCTCTGATTGCTAAGTCCGTAAAGAAGTACACTGTTATTGCTTATCCTGAGCTGGGCCCAGAGGCTTTGGCAGCTCTGGAGGTTGTAGATTTCCCTGCAATCGTTGTAATCGATTCTGAAGGCAATAATTTCTACGAAATGGGTCAGGCTCCATATCGTAGATTATAATTGCGCACCGGAGGCTCTGTCAGAACCTAACTGATTACTCCTCCAAGGCGTACAATTACTTTCCATAGGAAAGAATATATTTAGGAGGTCTAGAATGATTAACGTATCTTTTTATCTGCGCCGTTTACATTCCCTTTGCGGTCTGCTGTTACTGGGCGGCGTGCTGATTGAGCATTTGCTGACAAATGCTTCAGCTATGGGTGGTCCAGAGGTATTCAACCAGGGCTTGGAAATGATGGAGCTGATTCCAGCACCAATCTTCCTGGCTATTGAGATTTGCCTCTATGCTGTGCCTATTCTGTTCCACGGTATCTATGGTATTGTTATTGCCCTGGATGCAAAGAACAACACTGGCGGCTATGGCTATTCCCGTAACTGGAAATTTGCTCTCCAGCGCTACACTGCTTGGTATCTGGTAGCATTCCTCATCTGGCATGTTGGCTATCTCCGTATTTATCTGAAGGGCATTATGGGTGAGCACATCAGCTACGCACTGGTTCAGAGCGTACTGTCCAACCCAGCTGTATTCGTACTGTATGCCCTGGGTATGTTTGCAGCAATCTTCCATTTCTGCAATGGTATCACTACCTTCTGCATGACTTGGGGTATTGCAAAGGGTCCTCGCGCTCAGCGTGTAGTGGACAAGATTGCTATGGGTCTGTGTGCTTTGATGTGCCTGCTGACTCTGGCTTTCATGTTCTCCTACTTGGCATAAGCAGGACATTTTCGTAGTTAAAAATATTGTATAAGGAGAGAAACTACGTGGCTAAAAATAAGATTATTGTAGTTGGTGGCGGTCTTTCTGGTTTGATGGCTACCCTTAAAATTTGTGAAGCTGGCGGCGAAGTAGACCTGTTCTCTTACTGCCCAGTAAAGCGTTCTCACTCCCTCTGTGCTCAGGGCGGTATCAATGCCTGCATGGACACCAAGGGTGAGCATGATTCCATTTATGAGCATTTTGATGATACCGTATATGGCGGTGACTTCCTGGCTGACCAGCTGGCTGTAAAGGGCATGGTTGAGGCAGCTCCAAAGCTCATTAAGATGTTCGATCGTATGGGTGTACCTTTCACTCGTACTCCAGAGGGTGTTCTTGACCTGCGTAACTTCGGTGGTCAGAAGAATAAGCGTACCTGCTTTGCTGGTTCCACTACTGGTCAGCAGCTGCTGTATGCTCTGGATGAGCAGGTTCGTCGCTGGGAAGTTAAGGGCGGCGTAACCAAGTATGAGTTCTGGGAATTCATCAAAATCATTAAGAACAAGGATGGCATCTGCCGTGGTATCGTAGCTCAGAGCATGAACTCCATGGAGATTAAGGCTTTCCCTGCTGATGTTGTTATTCTGGCAACTGGTGGCCCTGGTCAGGTATTTGGCCGTTGCACCGCTTCTACTATTTGTAATGGTTCTGCAGTATCTGCTGTATATCAGCAGGGCGCTGCTATTGGTAACCCTGAGTTCATTCAGATTCATCCTACCGCCATCCCAGGCTCCGACAAGAACCGTCTGATGTCTGAGGCATGCCGTGGTGAGGGTGGCCGTGTATGGGTTTACAAGGATGGCAAGCCTTGGTACTTCCTGGAGGAAATGTACCCTGCATATGGTAACCTGGTTCCTCGTGATGTTGCATCCCGTGCTATTTTCAAGGTTTGCGATCACATGCATCTGGGTATCAACAACGAGCGTCGTGTATATCTTGATCTGTCCCATATTCCTGCAGATTATCTGGAGCGTAAGCTGGGCGGCATCATCGAGATCTATACTGAGTTCGTAGGTAAGGATCCTCGTAAGGTTCCTATGGAGATTTTCCCTTCCGTTCATTATTCCATGGGCGGTATCTATGTAGATAGAAAGCATTTCACCACTATTCCTGGCCTGATGGCTTCTGGTGAGTGCGACCATCAGTACCACGGTGCAAACCGTTTGGGTGCTAACTCTCTGCTGTCTGCTGCATATTCCGGTACTGTATCTGGCCCTGAGGCTATGAAGTACTGCAAGGAAGGCAAGCAGGGCGTGGCTCTGACCGATGCTGAGCTGGAAGCAGCTCGTCAGGAGGTTCAGGCTGAGTATGACAAGATTCGCCAGATGAATGGTCCTGAGAATGCTCATAAGCTGCATCAGGAAATGGGCGATATCATGTATGACTATGTATCCATCGAGCGTGATAACAATGGTTTGGATAAGTGTCTCGTAGAGCTGAAGAAGATTCTGAAGCGTTGGGACAATATTGGTCTGACTGACCATGGCAACTGGGCTAACCAGGAGGCTATGTTTGTTCGCCAGCTCCGCAATATGATTCTTTATGCAATGGCTATTACCAAGGCTGCTCGTTGCCGTGACGAGTCCCGTGGTGCTCATGCTAAGATCGTTCTGAAGAGCGATTATGATGCTATGACTGCTGAGCAGAAGGAGAAGCTGGTAGGCGTTGACAACATCAAGTTCGCAGCTGATGGCCGCGGTCATGATGCTGACGACGAGCTGGTATTCTTCAAGCGTGACGACTCCAGATTCATGAAGACCACAGTTATTAACTATGATCCTGCAACTGAAGAGCCAATCGTAAAATATGAGGAGTTCGAGCATTCTCTCATCAAGGCTCGTCCTCGTAACTATGCTGTTGCGAAGAAGGAATAAGAGGAGGACAAAGTAGAATGGCAGAACAGAAGAAAACAGTTACTTTTATCATTGAGCGTCAGGACAGCCCTACCAGCGCACCTTATACTCAGGAATTTGAGATTCCTTACCGTCCTGCTCTTAATGTTGTTGCCTCCCTTATGGAGATTCAGAAGAATCCTGTAACCAAGGACGGCAAGAAGGTTGCTCCTGTAACTTGGGAATGCAACTGCTTGGAGAAGGTTTGCGGTGCTTGCATGATGGTTATCAACGGCAAGGCTCGTCAGGCTTGCTGTGCTCTGATTGATGAGCTGGAGCAGCCAATCCATCTGGCTCCAGCTAGAACCTTCCCTGTAATCCGTGACCTGCTGATTGACCGCTCCGTAATGTTCGAGAGCTTGAAGCGTGTACAGGCATGGGTTGAGGTTGATGGTACTTGGGAGGTTAAGGATGCTCCTATTCAGAATCCTTACACCGCTACCACTGCATATGAGATTTCTCACTGCATGACCTGCGGATGTTGCCTGGAGGCTTGCCCTAATGTTGGCCCACAGTCCGACTTTATTGGTGCATCTCCATCCGTTCAGGCATACCTGTTCAACCTGCATCCACTTGGAAAGTTCGACAAGGAGAAGCGCCTGAATGCTCTTATGGGCAAGGGCGGTATTACCGGTTGCGGTAACTCCCAGAACTGCGTTGAGGTTTGCCCTAAGAACATCAAGCTGACCACTTATCTGGCTCAGTTGAACCGTGATGTTAACAAGCAGGCCCTGAAGAATATTTTCAACAAATAATTCTAGACCTAAATTTGAGCCCTCTGGCATTGTCAGGGGGCTCTTTTTTGTAGTAGAATATAAGGTAAGAGTTTTGTGAAGGCTTAGATTATTCCATGAGAGGATGGTTTGAATATGTCTACGATTTCTACAGGATATACCACGGAAATGGGCAAAAAGATGCGGAGTATGCCGGAGATTCACGCTCGGTATGAGAAATGCCGTCAAAGATATAAGGAGATGCGTGGTACTGGGGCAGATTTTCGTGAGCAGCGGGCCATGATTTTTGGCGAGCTAAAAACCTTGGGCTGGGTGCTGGGGAAATCCGACCAACAGATTAATCGGGAAGCAAATTCCTGAGGCTAATGATTATTTTATTGTTATTAATTGTGAAGGGAAATTTTTATGCAGATTAATGATATTGTACATGGTTTTAGATTGGTGAGAAGGGAGGAGGTAAAGGAGACAGCTTCCACAGCTTATGAGTTCCACCATGAGAAAAGCGGTGCCCGATTGCTGTATCTTCAGAATAAGGACGATAATAAGGTATTTTCTATTTCCTTTAGAACTCCTCCAGAGGATGATACTGGTGTACCTCATATTATTGAGCACTCCACCCTTTGTGGTTCTCGTAAGTTTCCTCTCAAGGAGCCTTTTGTAGAGCTGGTAAAGGGCTCTTTGAATACCTTCCTGAATGCTATGACCTATCCAGATAAGACCATGTATCCAGTGGCTAGCTGTAATGATAAGGATTTTCATAACCTGATGGATGTATATCTGGATGCGGTATTCTATCCAGCTATTTACAATCAGCCAGAGATTCTTATGCAGGAGGGGTGGCACTACGAAATTGAGAAGCCAGAGGAGCCATTGCGTTATAGCGGTGTAGTATATAATGAAATGAAGGGGGCGCTGTCTTCACCAGAGGATTTGCTGGAAAATCAGGTGATGAAGGCCCTGTTCCCAGATAATACCTATGCCTGCGAATCTGGTGGCAATCCAGCAGCTATTCCTAACCTTACTTATGAGCAGTTTATTGATTTTCACAAGAAATATTATGCTCCATCCAATAGCTATATTTACCTTTATGGTGATATGGATATTGAGGAAAAGCTGGCTTTTATTAACGATGAATACCTTAGCCATTTTGATGTGGTGCAGGTGGATTCCCACATTCCTCTCCAGGAGGGCTTTGGTCATTTGAAGGAAATTCAGGCCACATATCCTATTGGGGAGGAGGAAAGCACTGAGTCCAAGACTTTCCTGAGCTATAATCTGGTTATGGCCAAGGCTGGGGATCATGAGCTGGTAAATGCCTTGCAGCTATTGGAGCAGGCCTTGTTAAAAACTCCAGCAGCTCCTTTGCGGAAGGCATTGATAGATGCTGGTATTGGTATGGATGTTTCTTCCCATTTGGAAACCAATGTACATCAGCCATATTTGACCATTACCGTTAATGGTGCCGAGGCTGATAAGGTGGAGCTATTCAAGGAGGTTATTCGTAATACCCTGACGGATTTGGCAGAAAATGGCATTGATAGAGATAGCCTGGAGGCAGCTCTGAATCTATTTGAGTTCCAGCTGCGGGAGGCGGATTTTGGTTCCTATCCAAAGGGATTGATTTATAATATCAGCCTGATGACAAACTGGCTTTATGACCAGGATCCTTTGACCAAGTTGAGATACGAGCAGGATATTGTAGATCTACGAGAGAAGCTGGCAGGGAATTATTACGAGGAGCTGCTGAAAAAATACTTCCTTGATAACACCTTTGGTGCTGTTGTTATTATGACTCCTGATAAGGAAATGGCCAAAAAGCAGGAACAGGAGCTGGCAGAAAAGCTGTCTGCTATCAAGAAGTCTATGACTGATGAGGAGCTGCAGCAGATTATTGAGAATACTGCTAAATTGAAACTGCGTCAGCAGACACCGGATTCTCCAGAAGCTTTGGCCACTATTCCACTGCTAAAGATAGAGGATATTGAACCTAATGCCAAGAGGATTCCTTTGGAGGAAAAGGAACTAAAGGATATTAGGGTGCTTTATACTCCGGCAGATACCAATGGTATTGTCTATTTAAACCTTTATTTTAAGGCAGATGTAATACCGCAGGAGCTGATTCCTTATGCCTATATCTATTGCGACATTTTAGGCTTGGTAGATACGGAAAACACCAGCTATGAGGATATGACCAATAGGGTAAACCTCAATACTGGCGGCATAAGCTTTGATATTGTTAATTTCACCCAGTCTGGCAAGGCTGATAGTATGGCACCTTATTTCAAGGTAACAGCCAAGGCCTTTGCCCGCAAGGTGCCAGAATTGGCAGGTATTCTGGAAGAAATTCTTCTGACCACCAAATATGACGATAAGAAGCGTATTTTGGAGCTTTTGCAGCAGGATAGATCTGAAATGGAGCTGAATATGCTCCAGTCCTCTGTGCAGGTAGCTTTGGCTCGGCTTAATTCCTTTATTTCCAAGGCTGGTGCCTACAATGAAATCGGTGAGTTGTCCTTGTACTCAGTGGTAAAGAAGCTGACGGATGAATTTGAGGAAAATGAGGAGGATTTCTGTAACAAGTTACAGCAGGTTGGAGAGCTGCTCTTTAACAGCCAGAATCTGGTTATGGGCGTTACTATTGAGGAAGGGCTTTATAACAAATTTGCTCAGGAGATTACTCCGTTGCTGGAGGCATTGGCAGAAGCCAGCGCCAACAAGTCGGTACAGCTGCAGGATTATGTTCTACCAGTAGAGAACCAGCAGGAGGCTCTAATGTCCTCCAGCCAGGTGCAGTATGTGGCTAAGGGAGCTAATCTCTACAAGCTGGGCTATGAAATGACAGGAGCTTATCAGGTATTGGATATGCTGTTGAGATATGAATATTTCTGGGTGAAGATTCGTGTTCAGGGCGGTGCCTATGGTGCCATGACTAGATTTAATCTGGATGGTGATATGATGTTTGTATCCTATCGAGATCCAAATCTGGCAGAAACCATTAAGGTATTTGATGAAACCGCAGATTTCCTGAGAGACTTTGAAGCTTCTGATAGAGAAATGACCAAATATATTATCGGCACCATGAGCGGGGTAGATACTCCTATGACTCCAAGACTCTTGGGTAATAATGCTCAGAGATTGTATTTCCGGGGTATTACCTACGAGGAAAGACAAAAGCGTCGTCAACAGCTTCTTCATACCACTGTAGATGATATTCGCAATTTGGCACCTGCCATTGAAGCCTGCATGAGGGAAAATAATCTTTGCGTATTCGGCAATGCAGGGATTATTAAGGCCAATGAAGAGCTGTTCCAGAAGCTGACACCTGTTATGGACTAATACCTCTTGACTTTACTTCGGGTAAATGTGATAATTGAAAGTAATATATGGCGATTAGGAGGAGTTCTTTTTGAAGCAAGAAATTTTCAAGGGTGCAGGTGTAGCCATTATCACCCCTTATACAGAGGACGGCATAAATTTTGAGGAATTGGGACGGATTATTGAGGACCAGATTGCTGGCGGCACAGATGCCATCGTTATTACTGGTACTACTGGCGAATCTGCTACCATGACTGACGATGAGCACAAAGCTGCTATTAAATATGCAGTGGAAAAGGTGGCTGGCCGTATTCCTGTTATTGCAGGTACTGGCTCCAATGAGACTGATTACGCTGTAAAATTGTCTGTTTATGCTGAGCAGGTTGGGGCAGATGCACTGCTGGTGGTTACACCTTATTACAACAAGTGCACTCAGAAGGGATTGGTAAAGCATTTTACCACCATTGCAGATGCGGTAAATATTCCTATTATTCTGTACAATGTACCATCCCGTACAGGCGTAAATATTCAGGTATCTACCTATGTAGAGCTGGCTAAGCATCCACGGATTGTGGCTGTTAAGGAGGCCAGTGGCGATCTGAGTGCTGTAGCCAAGATTCGCCATGCTTGCGGTGATGAGCTGGCTATTTATTCCGGCAATGATGACCAGATTGTGCCTATTCTTTCTCTGGGCGGCTACGGTGTAATCTCTGTATTGTCCAATGTGGCACCAGCTATGGCTCACAATATCTGTCAGAATTATTTTGATGGCAAAGTAAAGGAAGCAGCGGATATGCAGATTAAGGCTATTGATTTGATTAATGCCTTGTTCTGCGAGGTAAATCCTATTCCAGTCAAGGTAGCTATGCGGAAGCTGGGCTATGCGGCTGGGCCATTGCGTCTGCCTCTTACTGAGATGGAGTCAGAGCATGAGCAGCAGTTGGAAAAGGCCTTGAAGGCTCATGGCTTGATTAAATAATTTTTGGTAAGCAAAGAAGCTGATTCTGTGAATATTTGCAGGATCAGCTTTTTTTAGAACAGGGGAGAATATATGAGAGGCGTATTTGATATAATCGGCCCAGTAATGATTGGCCCTTCCAGCTCCCATACAGCTGGTGCAGCCAGATTGGGACTGATGGCTGAAAAAATTCTAGGGGAAAAACCCGTAAAGGCAGAAATTTTGCTCCACGGTTCTTTTGCCCAGACCTATAGAGGACATGGTACGGACAAAGCGCTGTTAGGGGGAATCCTGGGGTTTGCTCCCGAGGATATGCGGCTGCGGGAGGCTTTGGATATAGCGGCACAGCAGGGACTGGTATATTCCTTTGCTCCAGTGGATATACCAGAGGCTCATCCTAATACGGCTATTATTAAGCTAACCGGAGAAAGTGGCCGGGTGATACAGGTAGAGGGGGCCTCTGTAGGAGGAGGTAATATTAGGATTACTAGAATTGGGGATTTTGATGTGGATTTAACAGGAAAATATCCAGCTTTGATAATTGTCCACAAGGATCGTCCTGGTGTTGTAAATAGGGTAACTTCTATTTTGGCTCGCTATAAGATTAATATTGCTTATATGAGAGTATCCCGCAAAATGCGGGGACAGGAGGCCATGATGATTTTGGAAACCGATGATGAATTGTCAACAGAGGTGGTAGAGGATTGCAGTGAAATTCCTCGACTTTTGAAAGCCTTTGCTATTCCAGCCATTGGAGGAGGCAATACTATATGATAAATTTTAATTCTATAGAGGAGCTTGTTCATCTGGCTAAAAAGGAGCATTGCCCCATTAGTCAGATTGTTATGGCCTGGGAAGCAGAAAACAATTTGACTTCTCAGGAGTCTCAAATAGAGGCCATGAGAAAAAATTGGCAGGTGATGATGGATTCCTTGCAGCGAGGATGTCAGAATCAGGAGAAATCCCTTAGCGGGTTAACTGGGGGAGATGCGGTAAAGCTCTGCAGCTATAGTCAGCAGGGATATACTGGGGAAGCTGTTTTGCGGGCTGCTGCCAGTGCAATTGGCGTCAGCGAGGTTAATGCTGTTATGGGCAGAATTGTAGCCTGTCCTACGGCGGGTTCCTGTGGTATTGTGCCGGCTGCGGTTTATGCCGGAGCCAAGAAAAACGGTAATACAGAGGATGAGATTGTAGAGGCATTATTTACAGCTGCAGGTATTGGCATGGTAGTAGAGTCCAATGCGTCCATTGCAGGAGCCTATGGTGGTTGTCAGGCGGAATGTGGCACAGCTGCTGGTATGGCTGCGGCGGCCTTGGTACAGCTGGCAGGGGGAAATCCTGAGCAGGTGGGTCATGGCATGGCCTTGGCTATTAAGAATCTCTTAGGCCTAGCCTGTGATCCTGTGGCTGGTCTGGTAGAGGTGCCCTGTGTAAAGCGCAATGGCTTTATTGCTGTTCATGCCATGCTGGCAGCAGATATGGCCTTGGCAGGGGTGGAGTCTGTGATTCCGCCAGATGATGTGATAGATGCTATGAATCGTATAGGTCGTTCTATGCCAAGGGCTATTAAGGAAACTGCTGAGGGGGGATTGGCTACCACCAAAACAGGTCTTACCATGGCCAAGAAGATTTTTGGGCAATTTTAATGGACTTTTTGGCCGATTTGTAATAAAGTATATTATAGTATGTTGATTGAGATTGGCCTCATGGGAGGAAATCAGCCTGCTTTAATTTTGTTAATTCATAGGGAGGTTTTTGTATGAAGAGAGGTTTGCAGCTTGTACTGATGCTGTGTGTATTCTTGTTCGGTACTCAGGTATCCTTTGCAGGGGGACTGCTGGGGGGAACTGGTGTCAGTGATGCTCGTGTATATGATAGCGCAGGCTTGATGAAGATTCAGACCTTGGCTATTGCAGATTCTATTTATAATGGTCCTACCAGTGTGGGAGAGCCAGAAATAGATGACATTCCTGAGATTCTCATGAATGGTACTTTGGTGGACAAGAAGAATGTTTTGAATTACATTTCTTATAGAGAGGTTTGTCAGAATATTAAGGTTGCCCGTCATATTGATATTCTTCGTTTGGACAGCCGCAAGGCCTTTAAGGAATACAAGAATAATATTGGTCTCTATGCTGATGCCTATGTTATTACCACTATTTCCAATGGTACTTCCATGAATGATGGTACTCGTCTGAATGTGTTCTTTGATGTTTATGATGCTCGCACCAATAAGATTGTTTATGCTTATAGAAAGCTGGCTCCAAAGTCTGCGGTTAGAGATTCCCTGCTGTACACTGAGATAGCTAAGGATTTCTTCTCTGATTTTATTGATGCTCAGAAGCAGGCTATTGAGGATAAGGAAAAGGAAGATAAGGCTATTCTGAAGCTGGAAAAGGAAGAGGCTAAGAAGGCAGCCAAGGAAGCTAAATGAACTAGATATTAAAAATTGTCAATAAAAAACTCTCTGAAGCGAAAATGTTTCAGAGAGTTTTGTTTTTATAACCCCTAGATTATTCAAAGAAAATGAT
>DAVZJH010000033.1:0-20239 GCA_052272885.1 Anaerovibrio sp.
GATAAACCCTCAGATAGGGCCATTAAGTCGGACAGAGCAAAAGTCGTTATGACCGTAGGCTGTATTTCGAGAACATTTTGCATATCGAATTATATTTACAACTCTAAGGAGAGAGACGACTCGGCAAATCAGAAGGGGTGAGTATGCTCTTTTTGTGTAAGCAAATTTTGATGTATATAGCAGGCCTGCAAAAAATAATTCAGCTTGATAATTTGGAGGGGGGAATTTACAATATAGGTAATGTGTATTTTGGATAAATATGGATGGTGATAGAATGCAGGCTTTATTAAAGGCTATGCTGAAGGATAAGGCTATAAAGGAAATAGCTGATAGATATGGGGCGAAGAAGGCCAGAACTCTGGCCTATGGCTTGGCAGGCACCCAAAAGCATGCTGCAGTGGCAGCCTGTTTTTCCTTGGCTGGCCCTTTAGCGATTGTGGTCAGCGACCAGCAGGAGCTGAATCATTGGAAAGAGGATTTAAGCTCCCTGCTGCCTCAGGTTAATGTACTGGAATTGCCAGTATTGGATATGGCAGAATTTAATGCAGCTGCCAAGGGGATACATAGATTGGCTCGCCGTATGGATGTGCTGGGCAGAATGCTGCAGGGTGAAAAGTGTATTGTACTGACTACTGTAGAAGCAGCTATGCAAAAAGGTATCGGTACTAGAGAATATCGGGAGCTGAGTCTGCGTATTCATACCGGAGAGATTCTGGAGCGGGAAGAATTGCTGAAACAACTGGTCAAGCTGGGCTATGCGCGCAATGATCAGGTAGAAATGGCTGGGGATTTCAGTGTTCGAGGCGGCATAGTAGATGTTTTCCCACTCAACAGCCCTCACCCTTATCGTATAGAATTTTTTGATAACGAAATAGAATCCATTAGGCAGTTCAACATTGCTAGTCAGCGGTCTATGGGACAGCTGGAGGCGGTGGAGATACTGCCTTTTGGTGGTGTTGCTGACAAGCAAAAAAAATATTGTTTTGGGGATTTCTTGCCTGAAAATGGACGGGTAATTATAGATGAGCCTTTGAAATCCAGAGAAGAAAGCATCAAGCTGTTAAAGGAAAATCCTGATATTAAAACCAGAATGTTTTCTTGGGATGAGCTGGTGGAGAACCTGCAGGGTCGTAATATGCTGCTGTTGTCCTTGATTTTGTCAGATTTGCATGGCATAAAGCCAGATAAAATCATTAGTGTTCAGATTCAGGGGATTACCTCCTATCAGAAGCAAATGAATATTTTGCTGTCGGAAACAGGAGATTGGCTGGCTGAGGGGCGCTCTATCCTTATGGTACTGGGGGATAAGGGCAAAGCTCAGGCTATGCGAGAGCAGCTGGCTCGTAAAAGACTGGCCTCTGTGGAAGCTAATGGGGAGGAGCCATTAAAGAATGGACGGGTAAATATTGTCCAGGGAGCGCTGCTGAATGGCTTTGAGCTATCTGGTGCCAACCTAGTAGTAATTACGGAAAAGGATATATTTGGCCGTCAGAAAAAACGCTTAAATCGAGTAAATAGTGAGGAACGCATTAGTCATTTCCGGGAAATCAATGTGGGAGACTATGTGGTTCATAACCAGCATGGTATTGGTAAATATCTTGGCGTGAAAACTATGGAAATTGAGGGAATTCGCCGAGATTATTTGCGTATTCAATATGGCGGAGATGATCAGCTGTATGTGCCTACGGATCAGGTAGGAATGCTGCAAAAATATATAGGTGCAGAGGGGGAGATTCCTCGTCTACACAAGATGGGCAGCACCGTCTGGGCCAAAACCAAGGCCAAGGCCAAGGCAGCAGCAGAAGATATAGCCCAGGAATTGATTCAGCTTTATGCCAAAAGGAAAAAATCCCAAGGGTTTGCCTACGGGACAGATACTGTATGGCAGCAGGAATTTGAGGATGCCTTTCCCTTTGAGGAAACTCCGGATCAGCTGAGAGCCATCAGGGAAATCAAAAAAGATATGGAAAAGCCTCAGCCTATGGATAGATTGCTTTGCGGTGATGTAGGTTTTGGCAAAACCGAAGTAGCTATCCGAGCAGCCTTCAAGGCAGTTATGGCCGGCAAGCAGGTAGCGGTGTTGGTGCCTACGACAGTTTTAGCTCAGCAGCACTATCAGACATTTGAGGAACGACTGAGAAATTTTGGCCCTCATGTGGATGTCATTAACAGATTCCGCAGTCTCAAGGAGCAAAGGGCCACCTTGAAGGATACAGCTGAGGGGCGAGTAGATATTCTTATTGGTACCCACGCTATTCTGAATCAGAAAAAAGTACAGTTTAAAAATCTCGGTTTGCTGATAGTGGATGAGGAGCAGCGCTTTGGTGTAAAGCAAAAGGAAAAAATTAAGAGCATGGCTCTGGGCATAGATGTACTTACCCTTAGTGCTACCCCTATACCCCGGACTCTTCATATGTCCTTGGCAGGGGCTAGGGATATGAGTATTATTGGTTCCCCACCTCAGGAAAGATTTCCTGTACAGACCTATGTGGTGGAAAACAGTAATGCCATTATTCGCAATGCGGTTCGTCGTGAACTAAAGCGAGGAGGGCAGGTTTATTTTGTCTACAATCGAGTAGAATCCATTGAAGAAATGCGATTGAAACTGGAGGAGATTGTGCCAGATGCGCTGATCCAGGTGGCACATGGTCAGATGCCAGAGGCTCAGCTGGAAAGGGCTATGGTGGAGTTCTATGAGGGCAAATACGATATTCTATTGGCTACCAGTATTATTGAAAGTGGCTTGGATATTGCCAATGCCAATACCATTATTGTCTATGATGCTGACCGATTTGGCCTGGCTCAGTTATACCAGATGCGGGGACGGGTAGGACGGTCCAACCATATAGCCTATGCTTATTTGCTGTATCGTCAGAACAAGGTTCTCAGCGAGGTGGCAGAAAAGCGTCTGCAAGCTATCAAGGAATTTGCGGAATTGGGAGCAGGCTTCAAAATTGCCATGCGGGATTTGGAAATCCGTGGTGCAGGCAATCTGCTAGGCTCTCAGCAGCATGGACATATTGCCAGTGTAGGTTTTGAAATGTATTGTCGCCTTTTGGATGAGGCTATGCAGCAGCTAAAAACTGGCAAGCCAGTAGAGGTTATTCCAGATCCTTTGATAGAGCTGCAGGTAGAGGCATATCTGGACAATGATTATATCGGGGATGCCATGCACAAGATTGAAATTTATCAGCGGATTGCTGCCGTACAGAATAATCAGCAGTTAGAGGAGATTGCTGGAGAACTGGCAGACCGCTTTGGTAAGCCACCACAGCCAGTAAAGAATCTGTTAACAGTAGCCAGGATTCGCAATTATGCCAGAGATATGGGGGTAGAAAAAATCCTTCAAGCTCCTTTGTTCTTGGAGATTCATTTTCGGGATACCCCTCATATTCGCCCAGAGGGGATGGTGGAGCTGTCAGGCTGGTTAAAATCCTATCTTAAGGTTATCCAGGATAGAAATCTTATTCGTATTTCTGTCAAGGCCTTGGCCAAGCAACGGGTGCAGGATTTTGTTTTGCGGCTGGTTCAAACCTTGGCAGGTTGAAAGCTGATATGGTATAAAAAAAGAGTGAACAGGAACGGTACCCCACCGTTCCTGTTCACCGAATTATTAGAATTCTAAAGACAGATCACTACTAACACTAATTGGTCAATAGAGCCAATTTCATTTTCTTTACATATTCTCCGATGTATTTCGGCGCGTCCTTTCCATACTGTTCAAGCAGCTTGATGATTGCTGAGCCGACAATTGCACCGTCAGATATATTCGCCATTTTCTTTGCCTGCTCTGGTGTGGAGATACCGAATCCGATCGCACAGGGCACGTCGGAATTTTCTCTTATCACTTTAACGATGGAAGCAAGGTCTGTCTTGATTTTGCTTCTCATACCTGTCACACCAAGACTTGACACGACATAAATGAAACCTTCTGCTTCCTTTGCAATCATAGCGATACGGTTTTTAGAGGTAGGAGCGATCAGTGAAATCAAGTCAACGCCGTATTTTTTGCACAGCGGCTGAAACTCTTCTTTTTCTTCAAACGGCAGATCTGGCAGAATCAGTCCGTCAATTCCAATGTCACAACAGGTGGATATAAATTTTTCCGCACCGTAGGAGAACACGACATTGGCATAGGTCATAAATACCATCGGAATTTTCACATCACGGCGAAGCTCTTTCACAAAGGCAAATATCTTATCGGTTGTAATACCGCCGGTCAGCGCTCTCAGGTTTGCGCCCTGAATAACAGAACCCTCTGCGGTAGGATCAGAGAACGGAATACCAAGTTCAATAAGGTCTGCACCGTTTTCCACGGCAGCACGGACTGCTTTCGCGGTGGTTTCCAGATCAGGGTCGCCACAGGTGATAAAGGCGATAAATGCCTTGCCATTTTCAAATGCTTTCTGAATCTTACTCATGGATATCCTCCCCTCTATAACTGGCAATAGCGGCGCAATCCTTGTCGCCTCTGCCGGAAATGGTAATCACGATGATTTGCTCCTTGCCCATGGTCGGTGCGATCTTCATAGCGTGTGCTACAGCATGAGCCGATTCGATAGCTGGGATGATGCCCTCGGTTTTTGCAAGATACTCAAAAGCCTTTACTGCTTCATCATCCGTAACGGGAACATACTCCGCTCTTCCGATATCATATAGATGAGCGTGCTCAGGGCCAATCCCGGGATAATCCAAGCCTGCCGAAATGGAGTAAACGGGAGCAATCTGACCGTCTTTGTCCTGGCAGAAATAGGACTTCATGCCATGAAAAATTCCAAGTCTGCCCGTAGCAATGGTTGCCGCCGTTTCAAAGGTATCAATGCCTCTGCCTGCTGCTTCACAACCGATAAGGCGAACGCCCTCATCTTCAATAAAGTGATAAAAGCTACCGATGGCGTTGGAGCCACCGCCCACGCAAGCAATGACCGCATCGGGAAGTCTGTCTTCTTTTTGAAGTATCTGTTCCTTGATCTCTTTGGAAATAACCGCCTGAAAATCACGAACAATGGTCGGGAACGGATGTGGTCCCATAACGGAACCGAGACAGTAGTGAGTATCGCTGATACGGGAAGTCCATTCACGCATAGCCTCGGATACGGCATCTTTGAGGGTAGCTGTGCCTGTTTTTACAGGAATGACTTCCGCCCCCAAAAGTCTCATACGATACACATTGAGGGCTTGTCGGATGGTATCTTCTTCGCCCATAAAAACCACGCATTCCATTCCCATCAGTGCGGCAGCAGTTGCTGTGGCAACACCATGCTGGCCGGCTCCTGTTTCGGCGATTAGTCGGGTTTTACCCATCTTCTTTGCAAGAAGTGCCTGACCGAGTACATTGTTGATCTTATGTGCGCCCGTGTGGTTGAGATCTTCACGTTTCAGATAAATTTTCGCACCGCCAAGGTCTTTGGTCATTTTCTCAGCAAAGTACAGTCTTGACGGTCTGCCTGCATATTCATTGAATATGCAGGCAAGTTCTCTGTTAAATTCGGGATTGTTTTTATAGTGATTATACGCTTCTTCCAGTTCGATGACCGCATTCATAAGCGTTTCGGGAATGTACTGACCGCCGTGAATACCGAAGCGTCCGATTGGATTTGTCATATTTTTCCTTCCTTTCTGACAGCGGCAGCAAACGCCGCCATTTTTGTTTTATCTTTCAGTCCGTCAGTTTCAATACCTGAACTTACATCCACTGCATAAGGATGGAGCAATTTCACCGCAGCTTCTACATTATCAATGCCAAGCCCACCGGCAAGGAAATAGGGCCTTTGTATGCCCTGTATGAGTGCCCAGTCGAATATCGTTCCTGTACCTGCGCCGGAATCAAGGAGGACATACTCAGCGGTGCAGCGGTTTACAGCCTCTATGTCGCTTGCCGATTGGATTCGAAAGGCTTTGACGATCGCCCTGTCGGTAAGCTGGCGCAGATCATGGATATATGCCTCATCTTCGCTTCCGTGGAGCTGGCATATGTCAATTGTGCCACTGTTCAGCAGACAGACAATGTTTTCAGGATTTTCATCTACAAACACGCCTGCAGCTTTTATGTTCGGGTTAAGCAATCGCTTTAAATTTGCCGCTTTCTCGGGTGTTATATACCGCTTGCTTTTCGAAGCGAAGACGAATCCGATATACTCTGGTTTCAGCTCATTTGCGGTCTTGATGTCGCAAGGGCGGGAAAGTCCGCAAAGTTTAATCTTCGTCATATCGTGCCTCGCAGTTCAGCGAGCTTGGCTTTTTTGTCGGGTGCTCGCATAAGGGTTTCGCCAATCAAAACAGCATCCGCACCGATTTCACGGAGCTTTGCTACATCCTCAGCACAGCTCACTCCACTTTCGGAAACAAACAGCACATCACGGGGAATCTTTTCTCTGAGTCTGCGGCTATTGTCCGTATCAACAGAAAAATCCTTGAGATTACGGTTGTTGACACCGATGATACGTGCTCCTACATTAAGTGCAGTTTGCACTTCGTTTTCATCATGCGTTTCAACCAATGCAGATAATCCGAGTTCATCACAAATGCTGATATATGATTTGATTTGTTCCTCACTTAAAATGGAACAGATCAGCAACACCGCCGATGCACCAAGCACCTTTGCCTCATAGATCATATATTCATCTACTATGAAGTCTTTCCGCAGACAAGGTATAGAAACGATGGAGGCGATTTCTTTCAGGTATTCATCACGGCCTAAAAACCATTTCGGTTCGGTCAGTACCGAGATGCAGTCTGCGCCTGCCGCTTCGTATTCTTTCGCAATTTTCAGATACGGAAAATCGGGATCTATCAATCCTTTTGAGGGAGATGCCTTTTTGCACTCACAGATAAAAGAAACTCCTGGCTTTTTCAGTGCATGATGAAAGGAAAAGTCCCCTTTGGGAAGGGCTAAGGCCTGGTGCCGGATTTCTTCCAGCGGCAGGGCGCTTTTCGCCTGCTCGGTGCGCTGACGAGCGTAGTCGGCAAGTTGATCGAGAATCGTCATACCCCCACCTCCGGACGGTTACTGACTTCGATTAACTGATTCAGCGTTTCGAGTGCCTTGCTGGAATCAATCATTTCTGCGGCAAGTGCAATACCTTCCTTTATGCTGTCAGCCTTACCGCCGATATAAAGCGCCGCACCGGCATTCATAAGCACAGCATTTCTCTTATGACCTTTCTCACCGTTCAAGATAGCAAGCGTGATTTTAGCATTTTCATCGGGTGTGCCGCCCTTCAGGTCTTCTTTGGTGCAGCGTTCAAAACCGAAGTCTTCTGGTGCGATCACAGAGGATTTGAACCAGCCGTCACGAATCTCGCAGATCCTAGTTGGTGCGCTCATGGAGATCTCATCCAGCTTATCCTGACCGTACACAACCATGCCACGTTTGATGCCGAGATTGATCAGAACCTGCGCCAGCGGTTCAACAAGATAATCGTCATACACGCCGAGAAGTTGCAAGGAAGGCGTTCCGGGATTTGTGAGAGGGCCGAGAATATTAAATACAGTTCGGAAACCGAGTTCCTTGCGAATAGCGCCCACATACTTCATAGAAGTGTGGTATTTCTGTGCAAAGAAGAAGCACATACCCACCTCGTTTAGCAGTTCTATGCATCTTGCGGGACTCTGTTGAATGTTTACGCCGAGGGCTTCCAGACAGTCTGCTGTTCCACACTGGGAGGATGCGGCTCGGTTGCCGTGCTTTGCTACTTTCATACCGCCCGCCGCCGCAACAAGGGCGGAGGTGGTGGAGATATTAAAGCTGCATGCATTGTCGCCGCCGGTACCGACGATTTCAAAGAGCTCCATACCGGTTTCGACTTTGGTAGCGTGCGCCCTCATAGCAGCTGCACAGCCTGCGATCTCATCGGTCGTCTCAGCTCTTGCACTTTTGGTGGAAAGTGCAGCAAGAAAAGCGGCATTCTGTGTGGGTGTGGTCTCACCGCTCATGATCTCATTCATCACGGTGTATGCCTCGTCATAGGTGAGGTCTTCTTTATTTACGATTTTTACAATGGCTTCTTTAATCATGGCTCATATCTCCTTTATAAAATTTCTAAGCATCTGCTTTCCATCCGGTGTCATAATGGATTCAGGATGGAATTGTACGCCATAGATGGGGTAATCCTTATGCTGTACAGCCATCACTTCCCCTTCCGTGGTGAGCGCGGTAATTTTCAGATACTCGGGAATTGTGTCAGCATCTGCCGCAAGAGAATGATACCGTGCGACAGGTGCAACTTCGGGACAACCTTTGAATAACAAACAATCTGCGTCAAATCTGACATTCGACTGTTTACCGTGCATCAGTTTCTTTGCATAAGTAACCGTCGCACCGAATGCCGCACAGATGGCCTGATGACCGAGACAAACACCGAGAATCGGAATTGTTTGGCCCAGTGTTTTTACAGCTTCAATGATGATTCCGGCATTTTCCGGCCTACCAGGACCTGGGGAAAGAATAATGCGGTCGGGGTTTAGTTCCTTAATTTCGTCAACCGTCATTTCATCGTTGCGGATGATCTTGATATTCGGCTCGATCTCGCCAATGAGTTGATAAAGGTTATAGGAAAAACTGTCGTAGTTATCAATCAAAAGAATCATAATTCTTCCTCCTGTGCAAGCTCCAGTGCTTTCAGTGAAGATTTTGCTTTGTTCAGACATTCCTCAAATTCCTTTTCAGGGACAGAGTCTGCCACAATCCCGGCACCGCTTCTTACAAACACCTTGCCGTTTTTCTTATAGGCAATGCGGATGGCAATGCAGGTGTCCATATTGCCCGTAAAGTCGATGTATCCGATAGCGCCGCCATAGATACCGCGTTTGTTGTTTTCAAGCGCTCCAATCAATTGGCAAGCTCTAATCTTCGGCGCTCCAGAAAGAGTTCCTGCGGGTAGCACCGCTTCAATGGCATCCAAAGCATCTTTACCTTCACAAATCTCACCCCGTACCGTAGAACCGATGTGCATGACATGAGAGAAGCGTTCGATAGAATGGAACTTTTCGACCTGCACTGTGCCGAATTTGCTGATTTTTCCGAGATCGTTTCGTCCTAAATCCACCAGCATATTGTGTTCAGCAAGTTCCTTCTCGTCCTCAAGCAGCTCTGCTTCCAATGCTTTATCCTCTTCATCGGTTCTCCCTCTTGGTCTGGTCCCGGCAAGTGGAAAGGTGTGTAACACTCCGTTTTCCAGCCTGACGAGGGTTTCGGGAGAAGCGCCGGCTACCTCGACATCTGTCCCCGAAAAATAGAACATATAGGGAGATGGGTTGATGGTGCGAAGTACACGATAGGTATTGAGCAGGCTCCCTTCAAAGGGGGCACTCAGACGGTTGGAAAGCACGATCTGGAAAATATCCCCTTCGCGGATATGATGTTTCGCCTGTTCAATCATTTCGCAAAACTCTTCTTTACCGAACAGCGGTGTTACCGCTCCAAGCAGCTTGCCGCCCGGTTCATTCTTCTTTTCGGCGTGTCTCAAAAGCTCTGCGAGCTGCTTCAATTCCATAACCGCTTTGCTGTAACCAGTTTCCGGCTCATCCAGCAGCATATTTACAATGAGAATAATTTTCTGTCGGAGATGATCGAATGCGATAACTTTATCAAAGAGCATCAGGTCAACATCCTTAAATGCCTCGGTATCTTCTACATCACATTTGACGGTCGGCTCGCTGTAGGTGAGATAATCATAGGAGAAGTATCCGACAAGACCGCCTGTAAAGGAAGGGAGATAATCGAAACGGGGACTTTTATAATCGGCAAGAATCTGGCGGAGATAGTCGGATGGGTTACGCGTCTTAACCTTGAGATTGCCGATCTTCATTTCGCCATCAATACAAGTGATCTCCATTTTCGGGTCAAACCCCAGGAAGGTGTACCGTCCCCAGGTTTCGTTTGCCTGTGCAGATTCCAGCATATAGCAGTGTGTCGAGATGTTTTTCAAGATCCTCATGGTTTCGATAGGTGTTGTAAAGTCGGAAAGGATTTCACAGCTTACTGGCAGCACATTATATTTTGATTCGGAAGCAATTTTCCTGACCTCCGTCAAAGTTGGCCGAATTTTCATTTACTGTACCTCCAAATTGATTAAATTTAATTATTGGGAATTACTTTACGAATTTAATTTTTCATTAGGCGCATGGAGCGCCACCAACGTTTCACAAAAAGCATATTGCAATCTCCTTAAAAAGGGAAAGACTCCTTTGACTTTATATCTCAGTCAAAGGAGTCCTATAAAACAAAAACGTCCTTGACAGAAATATACTTTCTGTCAAGGACGAATAAAACGCTTATCCGTGGTGCCACCTTGATTCACGGCATGACCCGTGCACTTAGCAGGATACCTACATATCCCCGGCAAATGACGTCTGCCTGCAACGTCGCAGAATACTTTGTGAAATCACATTTGACTGCGCCCTCAGCGGTCCATTTGACAACTTGTTTCTTACCTGACTCTCAGCAACACAGGCTCTCTGTAAAGGCATTATTGCCGTTATCTCCGCTTCAACGGTTTGAATTATTAAATTGTTATAGATTATAGCAGACATATTTCAGATTGTCAATATATCACTTTTGTTTCAAAGGTAAAAAATAGACTGCTTATATGGGGTGTTTGCACTGACCTCAATAAGCAGTCTTTTTTTATTAAAGTTTGAACTTGTTGGTATTATTCTGTAACTCCACAGCCATTTGAGCCAAGGCGTTGGAGGAGGAAGCGATTTCCTCAGAGGAAGCGGATTGTTCCTGAGCTGCAGCAGAAATAGTCTGGGTATGTGCGGCAGTTTCGCGGCTTACTTCGTCAATGGAATCCACAGCTTCTACAATCTTGGTAGCTCCATTGGTAATTCGCTGGGAAGCCTTCTGGAAAGAATCAATCTTTTCCTTAATATTATTTACCTGCTTCATAATATCAGCGAATTGACGGCCTACCTCCTTGATGGACTGAGTACCCTGTTGTACCTCAGTGGTGCCACTTTCCATGGCCACTACTGCATGGTCCGTATCAGCCTGAATGGAGGATATTTTGCTCTGAATCTGCTCCGCTGCAGACTGGGATTCAGCTGCCAGCTTTCTAACCTCCTCAGCTACTACTGCAAAGCCCTTGCCAGCATCCCCGGCTCTGGCTGCTTCAATAGCAGCATTGAGAGCCAATAGGTTGGTCTGGTCAGCAATGGAAACAATGGTGTCTACAATCATGCTGATTTCCTTGGAGTTTTCTCCTAGAACTCGAACAGTATTGGCAGAGGACATAACGCTGTTCTCAATATGCTCCATTTTGTCCATAGCCTCAGTCATTAGCTTTTCGCCTAGCTTGGCTGCTTCAGCGGTGTCATTAGAGGTGTTGGCAATATCCTGAGTGTTGTTGCCCATAGTCTGTATCTCACCAAAGAGGCTGTCCACCTCTTGTTTGGCTGCATCTATATTGCTGGTTTGTCTCTGCATACCATCTGCAATATTGGTAATGGTTTCTGCTACATTGGTAGCGGCCTCAGCAGATTGGTTGGCACCAGCAGTAAGCTCCTGAGAGGAGGCTGCCACCTGTTGGGATATGGTACTTACTCCTCTAATTAAATCATGAAGATTTTTCTTCATAGTGTTAAAGGAGGTGGTTAATTCACCAAATTCGTTTTTGTCTTGAACCTCCAAATCTGTTACAGCCAGATTACCATCAGCCAAGGCAAGAGCATGATCCTTTAGTCGAATTACAGTAGAGGAAATCCTCTTAGCAAAGGCCATACCTCCAATACCAGTAATGAATAGGCCGAGAATAAAAATGATTGTATATACCAGTTTCAGCTTGGTTAAAGTGGCAAATACATAATCACTAGGTACAAACAAGCCTACAATCCAGCCGGTGTTTTCAAGGGTAGTGTAGGCAAAGACAGCATCCTGACCATCCATCTGGGTTTCAAAGAAGCCTGTTGGCTGATTGGCAACAGTTTCACGATGGCTAGCCAATTCTTCATAATCTGTTACATTGCTCATGATTTTCTCTGAGCCAGAGCTGGCTAGGATTTGCCCATCTTTATCCACAATTAGGGCGGATCCTTGTCCTTCATAATTAATATTCTTAACAACCTCTTTCAGAATATCTAAATCAATATCCTCACAGAGAGCACCGATAAAATTGCCATTATTATCAATAAGTGGCAGAGCATAGGATACAACCATTTTGCCGTCCATAGTGCCACCTTTATTTACATAGGCACCGGTAAAAATACCTTTTTGGGTAGATTTTACATCCCTGTACCAATCTCTGGTGCGAGGGTCAAAATCCGGGCTGGAAATATCTCCATCCAAGTGGCTGTAAG
This sequence comes from Anaerovibrio sp., assembly GCA_052272885.1. Lineage (GTDB taxonomy): Bacteria > Bacillota > Negativicutes > Selenomonadales > Selenomonadaceae > Anaerovibrio. The sequence continues at coordinate 12,298 of DAVZJH010000033.1, forward strand.
CCTTGCCACTTTCCAAACCATTGGTAATATCCAAAATATTCTTATCTGCCGAAGCTGTAGCCAAAAAAGGAACAGAGGCTGTTGAGTCTATTACTTCTGCGGGTTGTTTGGAAAGCACTGCTGCTGTACCATTTAGCATGGCAGCCTTGCTAGCAACCCAGCTGTCAACATTGTCTCCTTCTCCCTTAACAATGGCAGTCAACTGATGTTCAATGCTATCTGTTAACATAGAGCTGGCCATGTAGTAGCCTACACCACAGCTAATGGCGATAAACAGGGCGACCACTGCTGTTAGAACAGCAAATTATTGTTTTAATTTCATTAATACGCCTCCTATTCAATAGAACAACAATAATTAAATACGCCTAACTTTTGTATGAGCATGATAACTTATAAAGAATGACAGTATTCTTATAAAATTCATAAAAAATCGGCAATTTTACATCGCATATATTATACAATAAAAAAATAATATTGCAAATCATTATCATTTAAAAATGTATATAAAAAAACAAATAGATAAATATTTCGTTATAACGAGGTGTCCGATGTCCCCAACCTCTATAGGTGGCGGGAAGCTGTGCTAATGACAGGGTGGAGCTAATATATCCACCCTCGTCGAAACCCCATTGAAAGAAAATGAAAAATCATTTTCTTTGAATAATCCAGGGGTTATAATATATTCTATAAGAAAGGGGATATTGTGGAAGGCTATGCTATGGCAAAATTTGGAGGTTTTCTGCAATAAAAGAAGAAATGGAGTCTATTTATAATCGTATTAAAAATGCCATGACGGCAGAGGGGACTATGCCGGAGGATTTTGTACTGCGGCCTAAGCTGCAGGATGGCAGACAGTTTGCTGATGGTGCTATTGATGGCACTATTCGCTATTATATGGGGCCTGCTGGCAATACAGATATTGAAATGCTTACCCAGGCTTTGAAACTGGCCTCCGCAGATAAATTTGAGGATGCCGCCAATGCCTTGCTTACCTATTTTGCCCAGGGAATTGTAATGCTGCCAGTTATGGACAAGGTGCAGGAGTGGATTTATAATCATCCCCAGGAGCTTTCGCCAGAGAATTTGGGACGGTTTGCCATGACTTTGCTGTTGCAAAGTCCAGATGCAGAATCTGTAAAATTTGCTCTCACTATTCTGGAGGTATTGGAGCAGGAGCCTAGTGAGGATTTGCAGGAACTGCTGTTAACCTTGGCAGCCTGCGAGGAACTTACCCTGTTTTGTCTTTTTGCTTTGGGAGGCTATGACAATGCCAATGATATTTATTTCCAGCTGGCTCAGAAGCTAAAGGGCTGGGGGAGAATCCACGCTATCAGCATGTTGAGGGCAACTAATGAGGAGATTCGCAGCTGGCTGCTGGCAGAGGGCTGGCAGAACAGTATTATGCCGGAGTATTCAGCTATTACCATTATCAAGCGTACCAAGCTGACAGATTTATTGCAGCAGGTAGAGGCTGGTCAGGATGCCCAGCTGGTAAATCAGGCTGGCAATCTTATTGGCTATGCCTTGCAGGAGGAGCCAATTGCAGGCTTGTCTGGTTATAAGCGGGCTGGAGAATTGCTACAGGGATATCTGTCTAAGGCAGGGCAGGTAGAGCTAAGTGAAGCCAACCGTCAGAAATTGCCAGAAATCAAGATCTTTATCGAAAACAGCCAGCTGGATAACAAATGGCAGTTAGTAGAGCTGTGTAACAAGCTTTTGGGTTAAAGAAGTATTTTGTAAAAAAACCGCATGGTATTCACACGATGTGAATACCCTGCGGTTTTTGCTTATGATTTATACACCAAAGAGTAGTACTACGCCACCCATAGTGCTCATGCCTACAATGCAGAATTTCAGCACTGGGCGGGGGGCTAGATGGGTAAGCTTGGCTCCCAGATAGGCACCAATAAACTGTCCCACCAGGGTTTGCAGGAAAATAGCCAAGTCCAGCTGGCCCTGGAGAATATATCCCAGCCCTCCAGCTACGGAAATGGGCAATATTACCATCATGCAAGTGCCAATGGCCTGTATCAAAGGCACGCCGAAGATAATCAGCAGGGTAAGCTGAATAAAGGCAGCGGCACCAATGCCAAAGGCACCAGAAATAAAGCCATTAACTGTACCAGCCAAAAGACCATAGAGATACAGCTTTTTGCCATCTAATAAATGGTCGGGAAAATGGAAGCGGGCATTGAGCCAATCGGAGTGATAAACCTTCAAATAAAGTAAAATCGCTGACAAAAGCATAATATAGCTGGTCATATACCGCACCAGTTCGGCATCCAGCATCATGGACACATTGGCTCCGGCAAAGGAGCCTACAATGCCGCCGATACCCAGAACAGCACCGGTTTTGACCACTACCTCGCCTTCCTTGAAGTGGCTATAAGCACCAGAAAGACAGGTAAAAATCATGGCGGTCAGAGCTACAGCCAAGGCCTCATGCATAGGCACATGGAAGCCTACCACCAGCATGGCAATGGTTACACCGGCACCACCAGCACCAACAAAGCCGATTACAGCTCCTAAAAGCAGCATGGCAAGAAAAAGCATGAAATCAAATCCTTTCGATACATTAAATCCTTCCAGAGTCAAATTCTCCAGAAGCTGTTGCTAACTGACAAAATAGTCGTAACAAGCCTTGCTATTATAGCACAAAAAACAACCTCATGGTGTATACAATTTCTTTCCACAACATTTTTGCTTCCTTGACAGTCAGAGAGCCAAAGGCTATAATACTAATGCAGTGTAATTGTATAACTGCGAATAGATTCTTTAGTGATTACATATATGCTGATATAGCACAGTCGGTAGTGCATCGGATTCGTAACCCGAAGGTCGCCAGTTCGATTCTGGCTATCAGCTCCATAAAAAATAACAGGCTGTCCCGTTGGGGGCAGCCTGTTTTGCATTTAGTGGCTTTGGTTCATATTATCCAGCAATACTTGTTTCAGTTGGTTCTCAATAGTGGCCAGCTCCTGCTGGGCATTCTGTCGGGCAATTCTGCCCTCCTGCTGGATTTTCAGGGTTTCTGTCAGGGTAGTTACCAAATCCTCATTAACCTTTTTTACGGTTTCCAGATCCACAATACTGCGGTTATTTTCCTTGGCTGTTTCAATGGTATTCAGCTTCAGCATTTCTGCATTTTTCCGTAACAGCTCATTGGTGGTATCAGAGACAGCCTGCTGCATTTTCAGCACGTTCTGCTGTCGGCTAAGGCCCAGGGCAATGACAATCTGATTCTTCCAAAGGGGAATAGCATTGTAAATAGCTCCCTGCACCCTTTCCACCAGAATCTTGTCGTTATTCTGAATCAGCCGCAGCTGAGGAGCGGTTTGAATAGCAATGGTTTTGCTGATTTTCAAATCATGGATTTTCTTTTCAAACCTGTCCACATTGCTTTCAAAATCACTAACTACCTGGGCTGCCATAGGATCAGTAGAGTTGGCTGCGTCCATGCGCAGTTTAGGAAGAACTTGATTCCGCATTTCTGTCAGCTTTTCCTCTCCAGCCTGAATATAAAGCTGCAGCTCCTTGAAGTAAGCCAGATTTTTCTGATAAAGATTGTCAAAGAGGACAATGTCTTTCATCATGGTTGTCTTGGCCTTTTCCAGCTCAGACTGGATTTTGGCTACCTTGGTGGAAAGCTTTTCATAGGAGCTAAGCATATTTTCCCCCTTGTTCACCAAGGAACCAATGAGAGGGATTTTTTTCACAAAGCTATCATTTTGGCTTTCGGAAAAATCGTTGATTTTTCCCGAAAGATCTGTAAGGAGTTCTCCTACCTGACCACTATCCTTGGTGCGAACCTGACTAAGGAGGCTATCGGAAAAGGCTGCCATATCCTTTTGGGCTGTGGAGCCAAATTGCAGAGCATAGCCGGAATCCATCAAATTGATTTTTTCTTTGATTTCCTCTACCTGTTGGCGTTGGGCAGGGGTAAGGGCTTCTGTCTGGGCTGTAACCTGCTGAATCTCCTGCTGTTGATTCATAAGGACTGGCTGGGCTGTAGCTTCGGTTTTTTTGGCCTGCAGCAAATCTTCAAGACTAATATCTGGCATAAGTTTCATCCTTTCGATTGTATGATAATTGTGTCAATATAACGAGGTGTCCGATGTCCCCCACCTCTATAGGTGGCGGGAGGCCGTGGTTGGATTATTTTTGGAAACGACCTCTAGGGCGAACATGACAGCCCTGTTTTTTTTCACAGCCATCAAAAGGGCGGTCTATACGAAAATCACGGATAATATTTTCGGCAGAGTTTTGCAGGTTTGCCTGCATATTGCGGATTCCCGCATCAGACATAATCTGCCTGGCTACCTGCAGCTCAGATTCCATTTCCATAATCTTGTCTGAAACCATGCGGCTAAACTGAGCTTCATAGGCGTCATCAAAGGATTCCAAAGTAATTTTGGTTTTGGCTTTGAGCTGGTTAATCTCTGGGGTGTTTAGATTCATTTCCTCAAATTCCAGAAATTGCTGGGAAAGGCTCAAGGCTCTATCCTGATAATAATTAATAAACTGATCGGCCAAGACTACCTTTTCGGGATGATATTTCATGTAATTCAGCATTTTGAAGGCGATAGCCTGCATTTTTTCCAGCTGTTCAATCAGCTCCCTATCGGAAAGCTGGCGGATAATTTCATTTAGGCTATTGTAATCGGCTACAGCTTTTTCGTAGCTTTCCTGGGTAAAATCGCTGACTGTATTTACCTCACTGGTTTCAGACAAGGAGACAGGTTTTACTGAAGGCAGAGTCTTGGCCTTTGTTTGTCTTTCCCGCCATTTGGGAAGCCAAAGCTTGCGGCTGCCAAATATGCAAAGGCATATGCCGATTAAGCCTATCAAGGTGGCTGCCAGAAACTCTCCCAGGAAGAAGCCGACTATACAGCCCAGGGCCATAAAAAAACCTGTGGTAAACAAGAAAAAATCTAAAGCCGCTGAGCAAATATCTCTAAATACTTTTTTTATAAAATCCCACATAAAAATCCTCGATTCTTTTACCATATATCTTTTATGTATATTTTAATCGCTCTTATTAAGTAAAGCAAATTTTATTAGTTATTGACATATGTCATAAAAGGTGTTATATTGGCACTGATAACAATTTTCAATCAGTATTTTTACGAGGTAATCTATGCAAAAGGAAAAATATCTTATTACCGGCATGACCTGCTCAGCCTGCTCCGCCAGAGTGCAAAGGGCGGTAGAAAAGCTGCCGGGGGTACATGAGGCAGTGGTTAATCTTCTAACTAATAGTATGCAGATAGCCTATGATGAAAAAAAGCTTTCTCCTACAGATATTATCCAAGGGGTGGAAAAAGCCGGTTATGGAGCGGCTCTCACTGACACAGCTGGCCAAGGGGCTCAGAAAGGTTCCCCTACAGCCCCAGAGGGAGAAAATGTACTTGATAAGGAAGCGGCCAGCATGAAGCGGCGGCTTATCTGGTCCATAGTATGCCTGCTTCCTCTTATGTATATAGCCATGCATCATATGCTGCTGGAATGGTTTGGTCTGCCAGTGGCACCGTCCTTTAAGGCGGTATTTCATGGGCCAGAAAATGCCATAACCTTTGCTTTTGCCCAATTTCTGTTGGTTTGTCCGATTTTACTTTTGAATCGCAAGTATTTTATTAACGGCTTTCGGAATCTCTGGCAGGGTGCCCCCAATATGGATAGCTTGGTGGGCATGGGAGCGGCAGCCTCGGTGATTTTTGGCATATTTGCCATTTTTCGCATGAGCTGGGGAATGGGCCACGGCGATATGGCTTTGGTGGAGGAATACAGCCAAAACCTTTATTTTGAATCTGCTGGTATGATTGTCACCTTGATTACTGTGGGTAAATATCTCGAGGCTAGAGCCAAAAACAGCACCGGGGAGGCGCTGAGAAAGCTGATGCAGCTAATGCCAGCCAAGGCCTTGGTTATTCGACAGGGGCAGGAGCTGGAAATTCCAGTAGAGGAGCTGGTGGTAGGAGAAGAAATTGTGGTTAAGCCAGGGGGAACTATTGCCGCAGATGGAGTGGTGATTTCTGGCAGTACCACGGTAGATGAAGCTGCCATTACGGGAGAAAGTATTCCTGTGGTGAAAAATCCCGGCGACAAAGTGGTTTCTGCTACCCTGAATCAGAATGGCTATATTCATTTTCGGGCGGAAAGAGTAGGCAGTGAATCCACCATTAGTCAGATTATTCAGCTGGTAGATGAGGCCAGCAGCTCCAAGGCTCCTATTGCCCAAATTGCCGACAAGGTAGCTGGTGTGTTTGTGCCAGCAGTTATAGCCATTGCCATTCTAGCGGGAGGGATTTGGCTGGCTATGGGAGCAACGGTGGAATTTGCCTTTTCCATTGCTATTTCCATTCTGGTGATTTCCTGCCCCTGCGCCTTGGGGTTAGCTACACCGGTGGCTATTATGGTTGGTACTGGTAAGGGAGCTCAGCGAGGAATTTTGATTAAATCCGGTGAGGCCTTGGAGCAGGCTCACCATATAGATACAGTGGTATTGGATAAAACCGGTACTATTACAGAGGGGAAGCCTCGGCTGGTGGACATTATTCCTTTGATTGTGGACAGGGAGGAGCTTTTGGCCTTGACTACGGCTTTGGAAAAAGCCAGCCAGCATCCTTTGGCCCAGGCAATTATTGACTATGACAAAAAGATAAATGTACCTACCTACGAAGCTGTTGACTTTGTCAGTGAAAATGGACGAGGAATTTCCGGCATAGTGCAGGGGCGAAAAATATATGTAGGAAATGCTGCTTATATGGAGGCCTTAGGGATAGCTATAGATGAGCAGCAGTCTGCTTTGACAAGGCTTTCCCAGCAGGGAAAAACTGTCTTGCTGGTGGCAGGAGAAAACCAGCTTTTGGGAATGCTGGCAGTAGCTGATAAAGAAAAGGCCTCTAGTCTGGCGGCAGTTCAAGCTATGCAGACTATGGGGCTGGATGTTATTATGTTGACAGGAGACAATCAGCAAACAGCTCAGGCTGTGGCAGATAGAGTAGGTATTGCCCAGGTATTTGCTCAGATATTGCCTCAGGATAAGGAAAAAATCCTGCACAAGCTGCAGCAGCAAGGGAAAAAGGTAGCTATGGTGGGAGATGGCATTAATGATGCTCCCGCCTTGGCCAGAGCTGATGTGGGTATAGCCATTGGAGCAGGTACGGATATAGCCTTGGAAAGTGCCGATGTGGTGCTGGTAGGTAATGATCTTTTGGCTGTGGTGGATACCATCAAGCTAAGCGGTGGGGTAATTCGCAATATCAAGGAGAACCTTTTCTGGGCCTTTATCTACAATATTATCGGCATTCCTCTGGCGGCAGGACTGCTTTACCCTGGCTTTGGTCTGAAGCTGTCCCCCATGATTGGAGCTGCAGCTATGAGCATGAGCAGTGTCTGCGTGGTGCTGAATGCGCTTAGATTGAAGGGATTTCAGTTTCAACATGGGAATTCTGTCTCTCAGAGCAGAGATTGGAAGAAAATAGAAGCAAATGAAAATTCATTAAATGCAGGAAAGGATGAAGTGAAAATGAAAACAGAATTGAAAATTGAAGGTATGATGTGTCAGCATTGCCAGAAGCATGTTAATGATGCTCTAAGCAAAATGGAAGGAGTAGTTTCTGTAGATGTGAATCTGGAGGCCAAAACTGCCACTGTAGAGGCTGACCGTGGAATTTCCCGTGAGGAATTTAAAAAAGTAATTGAAGAAGCTGGCTATGAATTAGTGTAATTACAGTTTTATTTGGAGCTTTAAGGACCTGCAAACAGCGGTTAAATTCGTTGTTTGCAGGTTTTTTAAAAATTTTTTTAAAAAAGTGTTGACAAAGTTCCTAGAAAAATGTATTATATTCCTTGTCAGTCACGCAGAGCACTGACAAACACAGTAAATATGCGGAAATAGCTCAGTTGGTAGAGCATCACCTTGCCAAGGTGGGGGTCGCGA
>DAVZJH010000034.1:0-20217 GCA_052272885.1 Anaerovibrio sp.
GATAAACTCTCAGATAGGGCCATTAAGTCGGACAGAGCAAAAGTCGTTATGACCGTAGGCTGTATTGCGAGAATCTTTGACATATCGAATTATATTTACCTCCCTAGAGAGATAGGCAAATCGGAAATTGCCCAATATTTTGTATACAGGCAAAAGCATGGAAGTTTTAGAATTTTTGTGTTATAATTTAATTTATTCTTTGTATAAATTTTTAATATAGGAGCGGATATTTTTATGCCTGAGATTTTGCAGAATCCTTCTAATTTTATTCAGAATGAAATAAACGATGACCTAAAGAATGGTCGTTACAGCCAGGGAATTCACACCCGTTTCCCACCAGAGCCAAATGGTTACCTTCACATTGGTCACGCTAAATCCATTTGCTTGAACTTTGGCTTGGCACAGCAGTATGGCGGTATGTGCAATCTGCGTTTTGATGACACAAACCCTGTTAAAGAGGATGTAGAATATGTAGATTCCATTCAGGCAGATGTAAAATGGCTGGGCTTTAGCTGGGACAAGCGGATGTATTATGCTTCTGATTACTTTGAGAAGCTATATGAATTTGCTGTACAGCTTATCAAAAACGGCAAGGCCTATGTAGATGATTCCAATGCAGAAGAAATTCGCGCTATGCGTGGCACTCTTACTGAGGCTGGCAAGGAAAGCCCCTATAGAAACCGCAGTGTAGAGGAAAATTTGGCTCTCTTTGAGGCCATGAAGCAGGGCGAATTTGCTGATGGGGAAAAGGTTCTCCGGGCCAAGATAGACATGGCATCCCCTAATATTAATATGAGAGATCCTGTTATCTATCGTATTGCTCATGCCACTCATCATCGTACCGGTGATGCTTGGTGTATCTATCCAATGTATGATTTTGCCCATCCATTGTCCGATGCCATTGAGGGAATTACTCATTCCGTATGTACTCTGGAGTTTGAGGATCACCGTCCACTTTATGACTGGTGCTTAGAGTCCCTGGGCTTTGATGTAAATACCCGTCCTCGCCAGATTGAATTTGCCCGTCTGAATCTTACCAACACTGTTACCAGCAAGCGCAAGCTGCGTCAGTTAGTAGAGGAAGGCTATGTGGCAGGCTGGGATGATCCTCGTATGCCTACTATTTCTGGTTTGCGCCGTCGTGGTTATACTCCTGCTGCCCTGCGTAATTTCTGTAGCGAGGTAGGTGTGGCCAAGGCTAATAGTTTGGTAGATGTGGCTATGTTGGAGCATTGCATCAGAGATGATTTGAACAACAATGCAGATAGAATTATGGCTGTTCTGCACCCATTAAAGGTAGTTATCACCAACTATCCAGAGGGTAAAAAGGAATATATGCTGGCTGAGAACCATCCTACCAAGGGGGGACACCGCTATATGCCATTTAGCCGTGAGCTGTACATTGAGCAGGAGGACTTTATGGAGGATGCACCAAAGAAGTTCTTCCGCTTGAAGCCAGAGGGCGAGGTTCGTCTGAAGCATGGCTATATTATCAAATGTGAGGAAGTTATTAAGGATGCTGAGGGCAATGTGGTAGAGCTTCATTGCACTTATGATCCAGACTCCAAGACTGGTGGTGCTACCGCTAACCGCAAGGTAAAGGGCACCATTCATTGGGTATCTGCTGCAGATGCCTTGGAGGCAGAGGTTCGTCTTTATGATTATCTCATTGAGACTGATGAAAAGGGCGAAGTACCAGCAGATTTCCTCAACGCAGTAAACAAGAACTCTTTGGAGGTTCTCCAGCATGTAATGGTAGAGCCAAGTGCAGCTTTGACTGCAGAGGGTACCCATTATCAGTTCCTCCGTCAGGGTTATTATGTAGTGGACAAGGATTCCACCCCAGATCATTTGGTATTTAACCGAGTGGTAGGTTTGAAGGATTCCTGGGCCAAAGTAAAGAAGGGTTGATTATGGCAAAGATTCCCAAGGGATTATCAGATAAGGATATGCTGCAGGGCTATGTGGAGCAGGTGACTATGGAATCCCAGTTTATGGCTGCCGAGGAGGCGGAGGACAAAAAGCGCCGCGCCAAGGTTGCCCTGGGAAAGCCGGAAAAGAATATTGCTTTGACTGGCTTTAGTGATGAGCTGGTGGAAGAACTGGGCCGCAAGCTTTTGGAGCTGAAGATGGAACTATTCCGGGAAGGGGTAAAAAATTATACCCTGAAGGTTAAAAAGGATGGTCATACCATCACTATTAAGCCAATAGAAAGGAAAAGCAAGGGGGCAAAATAAATGTTTGATTCAACATCCATTGCAGTGACGATTTTTGTCATCGCCTATGCACTCATTATTTCCGAGAAGGTACACCGTACCATCGTAGGCATCTTTGGTGCCATGCTGATGATTATGCTGGGGATTCTCTCCCAGGAAACCGCAGTTCATCACATTGATTTCAACACCCTAGGTCTGTTGATGGGTATGATGATTATTGTAAACATTACAGCAGAAACAGGTTTGTTTAATTATCTGGCTATCTGGGCCGCTCAAAAGGTTAAGGCCAAGCCAATGAAGCTGTTGCTGGCTTTGGCTCTACTGACAGCTGTGTGCTCAGCTTTGTTGGATAATGTAACCACTGTATTGCTGACTGTTCCTGTTACCTTTAGCATTACTTCTCAGCTAAAGGTGGATGTAAAGCCTTTCCTGATGGCTCAGATTATGGCCTCTAATATTGGTGGTACTGCTACCTTGATTGGTGATCCACCAAATATTATGATTGGTTCTGCTGTAGGCTTGAGCTTTATGGATTTTGTGGCAAATCTGGCTCCGATTATCGCAGTAATTTTTGGTGTTACTGTATTCATTCTGGAGGCTCTTTATGGTAAGGAGCTTCACACTACTCCTGAGCTGCAGGAGCAGGTTATGAAGCTAAAGCCTGAGCGTCAGATTAGCGATGCTGTACTGCTAAAAAAATGTCTTTTTGTTCTTGGCCTTACCATGTGTCTCTTTGTTATGCATGGAGCCTTGGGTTTGGAGTCTGCCACGGCTGCCATGTTTGGCGCTGGCCTTTTGCTGCTGCTGACCTTTACTAGAGATGAAGAAAAAATTGCCAAGGTTCTGAGCAAGATTGAGTGGACAGCAATTTTCTTCTTTGCTGGCCTGTTTATTCTGGTTGGTGCTTTGGTAGAAACAGGTGTTATCAAGATGCTGGCTGCTGAAGCTATGAAGATTACTGAAGGCTCTGTTAATGCTACAGCTATTTTGATTATTTGGATGAGTGCCATTGCCTCTGCCTTTGTGGATAATATTCCATTTGTAGCAACCATGATACCTTTGATTAAGGATATGGGTGCTATGGGTATTACCAATTTGGATCCTCTGTGGTGGTCCCTGGCTCTAGGTGCCTGCCTAGGCGGTAACGGTACTCTGATTGGTGCCAGTGCCAACGTAGTTGTGGCTTCCCTGGCCGCCAAGCATGGAGAGCAGATTTCCTTTATTGGCTTCATGAAGGTAGCCTTCCCATGTATGATAGTTTCTATCGTTATTAGTACAGTTTACATATATCTGAGATATTTAATGTAAAATGCCGAGAATACCTTATGATTGAATATGCCTCGACCTGGGTGTACAATCATAAGGTATTTTTGTATATTGCGAAAAATAATTGCCAGCCAGCTTGACAGGAAATAGGATTTGTTGTTATACTAACTCTACAATCAAATAGCGAAGGGGAGTAACCTCGCTGGCTGTTGTCAACAAGCATGTCGGGAAACCGGCTGGCAGCAGCGTTGTAATTTGCAACAGGTGAGACTTTCGCATGATACTATGGGTGTATCATGCGGGAGTTTCTTTTTGTTTGTGTAGTTGTTTTAAGTAGGAGGATTTTTCGATGGAAATTATGTCAATTCATTTTTTAACAGCTTTGGGTACCATTGTACTAATGGATATCTTGCTGGGGGGAGATAATGCAGTGGTTATTGCTATGGCTGCCAACAAGCTGCCTCATGAGCTACGGAAAAAGGCTATTTTTATTGGTACAGCCGGTGCAGTGATTATTCGTTTAATTATGACCTTTGCAGCGGTGTGGTTGCTGACTATTCCTTATTTGCAGGTAGTAGGCGGCTTGATTCTTTTACCTATTGCGGTGAAGCTTTTAGTGCCTCATGAGGAGGAGGCCCATGTTGAGGCTGCAGATAGCCTGCCCGGGGCAATTAAGACAATTATTATTGCTGATGCAGCAATGGGAGTAGATAATGTATTGGCCATTGCCGGAGCTTCCCACGGCCACTTCCTGTTGGTAGCCATTGGTTTTTTGATTAGTATTCCCATTATTGTAGGTGGCAGTACCTTGATTGGCAAAATCATGGATAAATATCCTATAGTGCTCTATGGTGGTGCAGGCTTGCTGGGCTGGACTGGCGGTTCCATGATTGCCCACGACAAAATTCTGAATCCTATGATTGTCTCCTATGGCGGTGATTTCGCTCCGTATATTATCCAGTTCGTTTTGGCTGCTGGCGTAGTAGGAATTGGTTATTACAAAAAACTTAAGAAATAAATAATATGAGACGATAGTATTAGAGACAGCAAAAGGAAGGAGTGAAACGAGATGGATTTTATGAATATTGCAGCTATGTCTGTAGGAATGCATCAGCAGCAGTTGGATATTCAGGTAGGGACCTCTGTAATGAAGATGGCTATGGAAACCTCAGAGACTGCGGTTACTGATATGCTGGAGTCAATAGATGTATCCTCTCTGACTGGTGTGGGGGCTAATTTGGATATCCTGGCATAGTATTAGAATGGCACAAAAAGGAAGTGTCAGAAAATTTTACTTGCTTTTTTCGCCACTTACAAGTATACTGAAATTCAGCAGGATGTCTCTTTGTCCACCGATTAGGTAAAAAGTAAGAGTACATATGGGATATTCAAAAACAAAAATGGGGGATTTTTTTCATGGCATTTGTAGATGAGACTTTGGTATGTAAGGACTGCGGTAAGGAGTTTATTTTCAGCGCAGGCGAGCAGGAATTTTATGCAGAAAAGGGCTTTGAGAATAAGCCAGTTCGCTGCCGTGATTGCCGCGATAAGAGACGTCGTAATCGTGAAGGTGGAGAGAAGGAACAGCGCCAGATGTTTACTGTAGTATGCGCTGAGTGTGGTAAGGAGACTGAGGTTCCATTTGAGCCAAAGAATGACCGTCCAGTATACTGCCGCGACTGCTTCCAGAAGAGAAAGAATGGCTAAGCCATTGGCAATCGCATAATCTATGTGGCAATGAAGCCCAGGATGCTTAACAGTTTCTTGGGCTTTCTTTTATGCAAAAGGAGGATTATATAATGACCAAGAAGTTATTAGTACTGTGTATGGCTGTGATCATGGCTATGGCTGCTATGGTGGCAGGCTGTGGCAGCGACCAGAAGGCAACTGGTGATAGCAAGGTATTGAAGGTTGGTACCAATGCTGACTTTGCACCATTTGAGTTCCAGGATGAGAATGGCAAGGAGTATCAGGGCTTTGATATGGATCTGATTCGTGCTATTGGTGAGGAAATGGGCTACAAGGTAGAGATTAGCAATCTGCAGTTTGATGGTCTGATTCCTGCTATTCAGGCTGGCAATATTGATGTGGCTGTGACTGGTATGACCATTAACGATGAGCGCAAGCAGAGTGTACTGTTCTCTGACCCTTATTATAAGGCTGGTCTATCCATTATTGTTGATAAGGACAACAATGAAATTAAGACCTTCCAGGATTTGAAGGGCAAGAAGGTTGCTGTACAGATTGGTACTACTTCCGCTGCAGAAATGAACAAGCTGGGCGGCGTTGATGTAAAGGAGTTTAATTCCTCTGCTGATACCTTTATGGAGCTCCGTGCCAAGGGCGTAGACGCTGTAGTAAATGACCGTCCTGTAAATGATTATTACATTCTCAAGAGCGGTGAGACCAATGTAAAGGCTCTGCCTGAGCTGTTGACCTCTGAGGACTATGGTATTGCCATGGCCAAGGGCAACACTGAGCTGCAGCAGAAGATTAATGATGCTTTGAAGAAGCTCCACGAAAATGGTAAATATGATGAAATCTTTACCAAGTGGTTTGGTACTACTTCCAAATAATTGATGAAGTATCCAGAGACTGTCTCTTGGGAGGCAGTCTCTTTTTGTGCCGCTATTTAGCTGTTTGTTGTATAAAAATTCAATTTAATTGCATAATAATTTAATCCTTGGGGCTAAATGAATTGACACTATAGTGGTTGTTACATATAATGTATAGGTAATATTTTGTGTAGAGGCTAGGTGTGGGTTATGAATTTAAATTTTGATCTCATGATCAATTCCCTGCCCCTTCTGATTGTAGGAGCGGGCATAACCGTTCAGATTACAGCTATTTCTGTAGGTCTGGGTTTGGTTATTGGTATGTTTGTAGGTATTGCCAGAATTTGTCATGTGAAGGTACTGCGGGCTTTGGCTACGGTATATATAGATTTTCTGCGGGGCACTCCATTGCTGGTGCAGATATTCCTGATTTATTTTGCTTTGCCAATGGTGGTAGGCCAGCGTGTAGATCCATTTATTGCTGCTATTACAGCCTGTGGTATTAATAGTGGTGCCTATATTGCAGAGATTTTCCGGGCTGGTATTCAGGCTATTGATGAGGGACAGATGGAGGCTGGTCGTTCTCTGGGCATGACCTGGGTACAGACCATGCGGTATATTATTGTACCTCAGGCATTTAAGAACATTGTTCCTCCTTTGGGCAATGAGTTTATTGCTTTGCTGAAGGATTCCTCTCTGGTATCTGTTATCGGTTTTGAGGAATTGACTCGTCGTGGTCAGTTGATTATTGCTAGAACATATGGCTCTTTGGAAATTTGGATTACCGTAGCCTTGATTTATCTGGTAATGACCTTGACCATTTCCCGTTTTGTATCATATATGGAGAAAAGGTTGGCGACAAAATGATTGATATAAAGAATTTGCACAAATCCTTTGGTGACCATGAGGTACTAAAGGGGATAGATTTACATATTAATCCTCAGGAGGTAGTGGTTATTATTGGGCCTTCAGGCTCTGGTAAAAGTACCCTGCTGAGATGCATGAATCTTTTGGAGGTTCCTACCAGCGGCAGCGTGGTGGTAGATGGCATGGATTTAACTGGGGAGGCAGATATTAACAAGGCTCGTGAGGAAATTGGCATGGTTTTCCAGCGGTTCAATCTCTTTCCTCATATGACTGTTTTGAAGAATATTACTCTGGCTCCTATGAAGGTGCGTAATATTTCTCATGAGGAAGCTGAGAAAACTGCTCGGGAGCTTTTGGAGCGGGTAGGCTTAGGGGATAAGGCTGATGCATATCCACCTCAGCTGTCTGGCGGCCAGCAGCAGCGTGTGGCTATAGCTAGAGCTTTGGCCATGAAGCCAAAGGTAATGCTTTTTGATGAGCCAACCTCTGCTTTGGACCCAGAAATGGTAAATGAGGTTCTGGATGTTATGAAGAGCCTGGCTAATGATGGTATGACTATGGCGGTAGTTACCCATGAAATGGGCTTTGCTCGTGAGGTGGGCGATAGATTGCTGTTTGTAGATGGCGGTACTATTATTGAGCAGGGAGATCCTCGAGAGGTATTTGAGAATCCAAAGGAGGAGCGTACTAAGCTGTTCCTGTCCAAGGTTTTGTAAGAGAAAAAAGAGACACTGAAGCAAGCTTCAGTGTCTCTCGTTTTTTACGGGGTAGGATACTTAGTATTCGGATTCAATCAGGCCGTACTTGCCATCCTTGCGGCGATATACAACGCTGACGGTTTCAGTATCGGCATCTCTATATACGAAGAAATCATGATTCAGCAGATTCATCTGCATGATAGCTTCCTGCACATCCATTGGCCGAACGGTAAATCTCTTTTTCTTTACAACAGGGAACTCACTCTCATCATCAGGAATGGAAGGAGCAAAGGCTGGTGCGGAAAATGCCTCGTCCAACAGAGTGCCATCACGGAAGCGGCGCTGCATCTTGGTCTTGTGCTTGCGAATCTGACGATCCAGCTTTTCAATAACCAGGTCGATGGAGGTATACATATTGTCAGTAACCTCCTGGCCCCGCAGGAGCACACCCTGTACAGGTACAGTTACTTCAACCTTCTGACGGTCCTTGGAAACACTGAGGAGAACAGAAATCTCGCCAACTTCCTTGAAGTAGCGGGTTACTTTGCCGATTCGCTTCTCCACATAGTCTCTAAGTGCAGGAGTGATTTCTACATTTTTTCCTCTAATAGTGAATGTTGCCATAAATAACATCCCCTTTCTGGTTCTATGTTTATTTATATTCGCCATAGGGTATGATTTATCCTGCTTGCTAGTAAAATTTTTTTTAAATTTTTGCAAAAAATTCTCTGTTCACCCTGTCAACTATTCTCTCTGGCTAATTTAGTAGGTCAATTTTTTGACTTATATCTGATACTTTGATAAACTAATGTAGAGTCTGTGTATATTCTGCACTTTACTATAGATATAAATAAATAAATTAGGAGTGAGTTCATGTTTGGTATTCTGAAACGCTTTTTGGGCGACAATAATGATAAAGAAGTAAAGAGATTGAGGGCCAAGGTGGATGAGATTAATGGCTTTGAGGAAGGCCTGAAAAATCTCAGCGATTCCTCTCTGGCACGTTATACTGACAAATTCCGTGATCGTCTAGCTGATGGTGAGACTCTGGATGATATTTTGCCAGAGGCCTTTGCCGTTGTTAGAGAGGCTTCCCGCCGTATTTTGGGCATGAGACATTTTGATGTGCAGATGATGGGTGGTATTTGTCTCCACGAGGGCAAGATTGCAGAAATGCGTACTGGTGAGGGTAAAACTCTGGTAGCTACTCTGCCAACCTATCTGAATGCCTTAACTGGCAAGGGGGTACACATTGTTACCGTTAATGATTATCTGGCCAAGCGTGACAGCATCGAGATGGGACGCCTTTACAACTTCCTGGGATTGTCTGTAGGTCTGGTGCGTCATGATATGGATTTCCCAGAGCGTAAATATGCTTATAGCTGTGATATTACCTTTGGTACCAACAATGAATTTGGTTTTGACTACCTGAGAGATAATATGGTAGTAGATATGAAGCAGATGGTACAGCGGGAGCTGAACTATGCCATTGTGGATGAGGTGGATAGTATTCTGGTAGATGAGGCCAGAACCCCTTTGATTATTTCTGGACCAGGCACTAAGCCAACAGAGAACTATGTCCGCATGGCCAAGGCTGTTAATGTGCTGCAGGAGGGCGTGGATTATACTGTAGATGAAAAGGCCAAGACTGTAGCTCCAGCAGATACAGCTATTCCAAAGATTGAGAAGGCCTTGGGCATCAAGAATATGTATGACCCTGAGAACATGGAAATGTCCCATTGCTTCATGGCTGCTTTGCGGGCCAAGGCTTTGATGAAGCGTGACCGGGATTATGTAGTCAAGGATGGGGAAATCATCATTGTTGACGAATTTACCGGTCGTCTTATGCAGGGCCGCCGTTATTCTGATGGCCTCCATCAGGCTATTGAGGCCAAGGAGGGCCTGGAGGTACAGAGAGAGTCTCAGACCTTGGCATCCATTACCTTCCAGAACTACTTCCGTATGTACAACAAGTTGTCTGGTATGACTGGTACAGCTAAGACAGAGGAAGATGAGTTCCTGAAGATTTACAAGCTTCCGGTTATTGTTATTCCTACCAATAGACCAATTGCCCGTATAGATCATCCTGATGTTATCTACAAGACTAAGAGGGCTAAATACAAGGCTGTTGCCAATGACGTAGAGGCAATTCACAAAAAGGGACAGCCGGTATTGATTGGTACTACCTCCATTACTCAGTCTGAGGAGCTGAGCCGGATTTTGTCTCAGAGAGATATTCCTCATAATGTTTTGAATGCCAAATTCCATGAGCAGGAGGCAGAGATTATTGCCGATGCAGGCCAGAAATTTGCAGTAACCATTGCCACCAATATGGCTGGTCGTGGTACTGATATTAAGCTGGGTGAAGGTGTGCCTGAGCTAGGTGGCTTGTTTATTGTAGGTACGGAGCGTCATGAATCCCGCCGTATTGATAACCAGCTTCGTGGTCGTGCTGGTCGTCAGGGTGATCCAGGTGAGTCACGCTTCTATCTGTCTTTGGAAGATGATTTGCTTCGTCTCTTTGGCTCTGATAATATTGCTCATATTATGGATAGACTGGGTATGGGGGAGGATGACCCTATTGAACATAAGCTAATTACCCGCTCCATTGAGAACGCACAGAAGAAGGTTGAGGGCAGAAACTTCGATATGCGTAAGCATGTCCTAGAATATGATGATGTTATGAACCAGCAGCGTGAGGTTATCTACGGCGAGCGCCGCAAGGTTCTGCTGGGAGACAATCTTCGTGAACACATTATGGGTATGCTGGGTGGCATTATTGAGGCTCAGATGAACCAGTATGCTAACGAGAAGCTTTATCCAGAGGAATGGTCCTTGGAGAATTTGATTACAGATGCTGAGGGTATCTACGCACCAAAGGGCCGGATGAAGCTGGAGGAGCTGGAGGATATGAGCCGGGACGAGTTGCAGGATTTCTTGAATCAGGTAGCAGAGGAGTCCTACACTCAGCGCGAACAGCTCTTTGGCGAGGACAATATGCGGGAGCTGGAAAAGATTATCATGCTGCGGGTAGTGGACAACCGTTGGATGGAGCATCTGGATCGCATGGATATGCTGCGTGAAGGTATTGGCCTTCTGGCTTATGGTCAGAGACAGCCATTGGTTGAGTACAAGATTCGTGGTCACGAAATGTTCAACCAGATGATTGCCAGCATTCAGAACGATATTGCTTCCCTGATTTTCCGGGTAAATATTATTACCAGAGAGCAGCAGGAGGCTATGGAGCGTGAGAACCAGCAGCGCATGGCAGCTGCCAAGGCAAATCATGGAGATGATTTCCAGGAGAATGTAAAGCAGCCAGTAAAAAACGGTGAGAAGATAGGCCGTAACGACCCATGCCCATGTGGCAGCGGCAAAAAGTACAAAAACTGCTGTGGCAAGAATAAGTAAACTTGCTTGGCATTAAAGCAAGGCCGCTTGTAGTAGATTTAGTAGATATAGATTTGTGTATTTTCTAGTTAGGATGTGAATGTAGATGCTGGAGGATTTGAAGCCGGAAATTGTGGCTCTCCAGGGGCGATTGGCAGAGATGGAAAAGGCTCTGGATGTAGCTCACAAAGAAGAAAAAATTGCTGAATTGGAATATAAGATGGGTGAGCCTACCTTTTGGGATAATCCAGAGGAGGCTCAGAAAATCAATCAGGAACTGAATGATGTTAAAATCAGCGTAGACAAATACAAGGCTCTGGTAGCCAAGTACGATGATGTACAGGTTATGTGGGAGCTGGGTATGGAGGACAAGGATGAGAGCTTGGAGGCTGACGTAGTTGCAGATATGGAGGCTATAAACAAGTCTCTGGAGGAGCTGCAGCTGGAGGTTCTCCTGTCTGGCAAATACGATGCCAACAATGCCATTCTTACCCTTCATGCAGGTGCTGGCGGTACTGAGGCTCAGGATTGGACCAGTATGTTGCTGAGAATGTATGGCCGCTACGCTGAGCGACATGGGTTTTCTGTAGAAACTGCTGATTTACTGCCAGGTGATGAAGCTGGTGTTAAGTCAGCTACCCTCTTTATCAAGGGCCATAATGCTTATGGCTTCCTGAAGTCTGAAAAGGGTGTACATCGCTTGGTGCGTATTTCTCCATTTGACTCTGCGGCTCGCCGTCATACCTCTTTCTGTGCCTGTGATATTATGCCAGAGCTGGATGATACTGTAGAAGTTGAAATCAATATGGATGATGTACGTGTTGATACCTATCGTGCTAGCGGTGCTGGTGGTCAGCATATTAACAAGACCTCATCTGCGGTACGTATGACTCATGAGCCTACCGGCATTGTGGTACAGTGTCAGAATGAGCGCTCTCAGATTCAGAATCGTGAGCAGTGTCTCAAAATGCTACGGGCTAAGCTCTTTGAGCTGGAGGAGGAGAAGAAGGAGAAGGAACTGGCAGCTCTGGAGGGAGATCAGCAGAAGATCGAATGGGGCAGTCAGATTCGTTCCTATGTATTCCATCCTTACAATATGGTTAAGGATCATCGCACCAGTGCAGAAACTGGCAATACTCAGGCCGTTATGGACGGTGATATTGATATGTTTATAGAGGCTTTCCTGCGGGCAAAGGCCAATCATCAGCTGTAAGCCGGAGGCAGACAAAAATGGGAAAAAGAATTTCCATACTGATAGGAATTGTGGTATTGGCGGCAGCCTTTTGTCAGCTTTTGCTGCCGGGAATTATCGGCGGCAATCTAGCTAACCGTATTAAGGAGGCAGCCAGAGCCGAAAATGTTACAGCCAATGTAAGAGCTGTGCCGGGATTTATGCTGCTGGCAGGCCAGATGGATAATCTGGATGTGGTAGTAGATAATGCCCGGCTAGGAGATATTCAGGTGTCCAGATTAACCCTGCATGGTGAAAATCTGCAGGTGGATTATTCTGCTCTGGATTCTCGTGACGGCTCTGCTATTCAGTCAGCAGATAATCTGGAGCTTACCGGGGTTATTACCCAGCAGGCTTTGCAGGATATGCTGGTAAAGAAAATGGAAAGGGTAGATAATCTCCATGTGCAAATGGATGCTGATAAGATTAGTGCTACAGGGCAGGTAAAGCTGCTGGGGCGCATGGCTGATATTACCTTGGAGGGTGAGGTACTGCCAGAAAACGGCGGCCTATATTTCCACATGACTCGTCTGGATATTCGCAATGCGGTGCTGGGACAGGCAGTGTTGGGAAATTTCTTTGGAGATATATTGATTTTTGATCTATACAATTCCCCTATCAGGGCAGAGATTGATGATGTACAGCAGCAGGCTGGACAGGTTACCATCAAGGCTGTCCGCAAAGAGGGGAATAGTCTGCAATAAGGATAGATGATAATGAAGCAGTTTTGTTACAACAAAATTCTCATCGCTGTGATTATATTGGGGCTTATAGCTTCCCTGGCTATTGATGTGCAGCGATATCAGGTTGAACAGGAAAATAAGTCCATTGAGCTGATTATGGACTATGAGGATTTGGTGGCCTTGGCAGAAAAGGAAGGCTTGCCTCCTGAGAAGGTTTTGGCTCAAGCCAAGGAAGCAGGTATTACTTCCTTGGCTGTCTATGAAACTACCTTCAAGAAGCTGAATGTAAATGGCAAGGCAGCTGCGGTAAATGGCAGTGTGCTTTTGACTAATTATCAAAATGGTGCCATTAGTGATCCAGGTTGGCGTCAACTGATTGAAAGCGGTCAGATAAAGGGGACCAATGTCTATGTAACAGGTCACAATCAGCAAACCTTTCAGGAGGTGCATGAGGATCTGGTGCGCCGTCTAGGACAGGATAGAGTACGGGAGCTGACTATTAGTGGTCAGCGGGTGCTGGAGGTTAAGGCCAATTACGAAGAATTTGAGAAGATGGATTTAGGCATGCCTACAGATGAAATGCAGGCTGTTAACGATGCAGGCTTCTATGTAGTGGCACGACCTACCAATTACCGTCAGTGCACTAAGGATGATATTGATGCTTTCTTTGATCGTCTGGATGGCTATCAGGTATCAGCCATTGTGGCTTCTGGTTCTCAGACCTTGGGAGCACCTGATGAATCCCAGTATATGGCTCAGCAGATGCGCCAGCGGGGCCTGACCTTGGGCATGATTGAGGGGGTAACCCAGCTCAAATTTTTCCCTCAGGATGGTATGCTGGATATAGCCAAGGCTAATGACTATCAGTCTGCTAGATTGTATTCTATTCCTAAGGATGAGCAGAAAAAAATGAAGGTTAATGAGGCCATAGATCGTTGGGGGACTACTGACGATGAGCGTAATATTCGTTTTAATTTGCTGAAAACTTTTGAGAAGCCTGCTCCGGATATGACCTTGCTGGAAACCAATATGAGCTATGTGGCTGGAGTAAAGAACAAGCTGGAGGCTCAGGGCTTTACTATGGGACGAGCCGGTGTATTTGCCAGCTTTTACCCAGAGGCGCCTCTCCGCAGTTTAGTGATGCTAGGTGTAGCAGCAGGTATTGTACTTTATCTGTCCCTGGTTATTCCAGCTATGAAGAGCAAGCAGGCATATATATTGCTGGCAGTTTTGGCTCTAGTTATGGTGGTGCCAGTGTTGATGGGCCACGGCAACAAAATCCGCGTGGCAGCGGCCTTGGCTGCAGCCAATGTTTTTCCTGCTATTTCTGTATTGTGGATTTTGGATAAAATCCGTCAGCGGGTACCTCAGCAGGGTGTAGGCTTGTTGCGAATGATAGGTACTGGCATAGCAGCTCTGTTTGTCTGCGGTATGATTTCCTATGTAGGTGCAGCTTATTTGTCAGCGTCTTTGGCAGATACAGAGTATCTTTTAGAGGTAAATATTTTCCGCGGTATTAAGCTAACCTTTATTTTGCCGATTATTCTGGTGGCTATAGGCTTCCTACAGCGCTTTGATGTATTTGATGGCAAAATGGATGATACAGAGGGATTTTTGGAGCAGTTTAAGCGGATTCTTGATGTGCCTGTAAAGGTAAAGACTCTGTTGGGGTTGTTCCTGGTACTGGTGGCTGCAGTAGTTTTTGTAGCTCGTTCTGGTCATACTATGGGTATGCCGGTATCTGCTACTGAACTGAAATTCAGGGCATTTCTGGAGCAGGCCATGTATGCCCGGCCTAGAACCAAGGAATTTATGATTGGCCATCCAGCCTTCCTGCTGGCGGCTATGGCTTGGTTCCGCAAATGGCCAACGATGGTGCTGTTTGTACTGGTTATGGTAGCTACTATTGGTCAGGGCTCTATGGTTGAGACCTTTGCCCATATGCGTTCTCCTATTCTAATGTCTACTGCCCGGGGCTTGGGTGGATTGGTATTAGGTGCAGGTGTTGGCGCAATCTGTATGATTTTGGTAGATATGTGGTTGAAGTATGTAGCACCACGTTTGTCTACAGAAAAGAAGTAATTTTTTGTGAAGAAATTTAGAAGGAATGACAACAGAGCATGAGTAATGTTGTAATTTCCGGATATTACGGCTCCAGAAATGCTGGCGATGAAGCGATGCTGGCTGCTATGGTAGAGGTTTTATCGGATTTAGATCCAAAAGTGAATATTACAGTAATATCTGCCAATCCCCAGGATACCAGACAGCGGCACGGCGTCAAGGCTGTGGGCTGGCTTGATATAGCAGGCATACTGGGAGCCTTGCGGCATGGCGATATTCTTTTGAGTGGTGGTGGCAGTCTTTTGCAGAATGTTACCAGCCGCCGCAGTCTATACTATTATCTGCTGATAATCTGGCTGGCCCAGCTGTTGGGAACGCCAGTCATGCTGTATGCTCAGGGTATCGGGCCTATTAATGGACGGATTGCCCGCTGGATTATGGGGTATATTGGCAATAGAGTCAAGATGATAACTGTCAGGGATAGAGGTTCCCTTAAGGAGCTGGCTTCTCTGGGCATAACTCGTCCACCAATTGAGCCTACGGCGGATCCGGTTCATGCCATTCATCAGGTGGACACCACCCAGGGCAGGGAAATTCTCCTTAGACATGGTGCTCTTGTGGGGCAAAAGCCTTTGGTGTGCATTTCTGTGCGGGAATGGTGCAATATGAACCACTACAAAGAGATTGTGGCTCAGGCAGCAGATAGGATTGTAGAGGATTTTCAAGCTCAGGTAGTTTTTCTGCCTATGCAGTATCCAGAGGATGTGAAAACAGCTCAGCTGGTGGCAGATATGGCTCAGCACGAAATGTTGGTATTGCCAGAGGAATATAATACCAGTCAGCTGCTTTCTATCGTGGGCAATATGGATTTGCTGATATCCATCAGGCTGCATGCCCTGATTTTTGCTGGGGTAATGGGAGTGCCTATGATTGGTATTTCCTATGATCCCAAGGTAGATAGATTCCTAGAGTCAGTAGGCGAGGAGTCTGTGGGCACATTGGAAAATGTAGAACTGGAGAAGCTGATGGCCCAGATTCATCTGAAATGGAAGGACAGAGAGGGCTTTAGCCAACAAAACGAACAGCTCTTTGACGATTTGCGTCATTTGGCCATGTGTAATGCAGAGCTTGCTTATAGTGTGATTGGAAAGGACTGAGAAATCGGTCCTTTTTTTCATTTCAACTAATATTGTGTTATGAAATAGGGGTAAATTGTGCTACAATAGTACGGAGTGTTGATGAGAAATGGGGTTGAACTTGATGATTCATATGAAAAATGTCACTAAGGTATATGAAAATGGTGCCGTGGCATTAAACAATATCAATGTGGATATTCGGAAGGGTGAGTTTGTTTTTTTGGTAGGCTCCAGCGGTGCCGGCAAATCCACCTTTATTAAAATGCTGTTTCGGGAGGTCTTGCCTTCCTCTGGTATTCTGACGGTAAATGGTCGTGATGTTATTCGCATGGCCAATAAGGAGGTTCCCTACCTGCGCCGCAGTTTGGGGGTAATTTTTCAGGATTATCGCCTTTTGCCAGAGAAAACTGTCTATGAGAATATTTCCTTTGCTATGCAGGTTATTGAAGCACCTCGCAGATTGATGCAGCGCAGTGTAAATTCTGTTTTGGATATTGTTGGCTTGCGGGATAAGTATAAATGCTTTCCTCATCAGCTTTCAGGTGGTGAGCAGCAGCGTGTGGCCATTGCCAGAGCCATTGTCAATAATCCAGCTATTGTAATTGCCGATGAGCCTACAGGTAATCTGGACCCAGAAACTTCCTGGGGTATTATGGATATTTTCCAGCGGATTAATGCTGCTGGTACCACCATTGTAATGGCTACCCATGATAAAACCATTGTAGATGCCATGCAGCGGCGGGTTATTGCCATTGAGGATGGACAGATTGTAAGAGATGAGGCCCAGGGAGGTTATGGCTATGAAAGTTAGAACCATAGAATATTATATCCGAGAGGTATTTATTTCTCTGCGTCGTAACAATTGGATGTCAGTGGCCTCTATTGGCACGGTAGCTGTGTCCCTGTTTATCTTTGGCATGTTTCTGATGATGGTTATGAATATGAACAAGCTGGCAGAAAACATGGAATCCCAGGTGCAGATAAATGTCTATCTCTTGGACAAGGTAGATAGACAGCAGGCCAGAGATATTGAAAAGGATTTAAAGGAAATTGAAGGGGTAGAATCCGTAGGCTTTGTTACCAAGGATGAAGCTATGGAGCGTTTCAAGGACAGATTGGGAGATCAGAAAACTCTCTTAGATGCTTTGGATGAAACCAATCCTTTACCAGATTCCTTTGAGGTAACGGTAACCAATCCGGATTTGGTCAAGACAGCAGCAGAGAAAATGGAAAAACTTGATGGGGTGGAGTGCGCCAAATATGGTCAGGATGTTATGGAGCATCTTTTTGAGATTACCAGATTGTTGCGTATCTTTGGCTTTACCTTGATGTTGGTGTTGGCTTTTGCTACTTTGTTTATTATTTCCAATACCATTCGCTTGACAGTTTTCGCCCGTCGCAAGGAAATTGCTATTATGAAATATGTGGGGGCTACTGATTGGTTTATCCGTTGGCCTTTTGTTATGGAAGGTATGGTGCTGGGGCTTTTTGGTAGTATAATAGCAGCTATGGTGCTGAGGACAGCCTATACAGCTATGGCGGAAAAGGTATACGATACCCTGGCCTTTTTCCCGCTAATACCTGAACAGCCATTTTTGACCTATATTACTATTGTTGTGGTTATCAGCGGCATGGTGGTAGGAGCTATTGGCAGTGCTGTGTCTATTAAGAAATTCCTTAAGGTCTAAGGCGGTGGCATCATGATGATAAAAATAAGTGGTGGAGGCAAGGCTTTGAATCTAGCTCTGTCACTGCTCATTTCTCTGTCAGTAACCGGAACTGCCTTGGCTGATGATTTGGAAGATCAGCTGGCGGATTTGCAACGGCAGGCAGAGGAACAGCAGGCCAAAACCAATGAGGCTTCCGCCAAGGTGGAAAGTGTTTCAGAAAGATTGCGGCAGATTCAGGAGGAGCTGCGGGTAGCTACAGCGGAATATAGAGAGGTTAAGGGACAGCTGGATTCTGTTGAGGACAAAATCAGTGATAATACAGAGCTGTTACGGAAAACCGAAGCTGATTTGAAGATAAAAAACAAGAAGCTGCAGAAAAGAGTGCGGGATATTTATATTAACGGTCAGATTAGCTATGTGGATGTGCTTTTTGGAGCCAAGGATTTTGCTGATTTGATGACTCGCATGGATGTGTTGAAACGAATTATCAAGCATGATTATGACCTGATTATGAAGGTTAAGGAAGAAAAGGCTACGGTAGAAAATACCCGTGC
The DNA here is from genome assembly GCA_052272885.1 of Anaerovibrio sp. GTDB lineage: Bacteria > Bacillota > Negativicutes > Selenomonadales > Selenomonadaceae > Anaerovibrio. The sequence goes on from DAVZJH010000034.1 coordinate 18,328, forward strand.
CCAGCTAGAAAAGGACAAGGCTGAGGCTGAGGTGCTGGTAGCTGATGCACAGGCCAAGAAGGCCAAGGTAGAGGATAAGGAGTCTGAACAGCAGGTACTGTTGGATCAGGCTATCTACGATAGAGATACCTCAGAGCGGATGTATGAGGAGATTATGGCAGCATCTCAGGAGGTTGCCAATATGATTCGCCGCAGTCAGATGTCTTCCGCTGGGTATTCCGGTGCTCCAGCAGGTGCAGGAGGGATGATTTGGCCTATTAGCGGCCCTATTACCTCGGAATTTGGCTGGCGAACCCATCCTATCTTTGGCACAGCCAGATTTCATAGCGGACTGGATATTGGAGGCGATTATGGCATGCCTATTTATGCTGCAGCCAGTGGTACAGTTATTTATGCTGGCTGGATTAGCGGCTATGGCAATGCGGTAATTATTGACCACGGTGGCGGTGTAACTACCCTTTATGGACATAATGATTCCCTGAATGTCAGCGAAGGTGAAAATGTAGCTCAGGGGCAGGTTATTGCCATGTGTGGCTCTACAGGTAATTCTACCGGACCTCATTGTCATTTTGAGGTACGAGAAAATGGTGAGCCTGTTAGTCCTTATGGTTATTTGTAATTTCCATGTGCTTGTGGATGATGGGATATTTCCTCATTTATAGGTTGGTGAACAAAAGAGGTTTTTCACAATGAAGAAAATAATTATTACAGCCATGACAACTGTAGCCGCTATGGTGGTGGCTGCATTTATGGGACTGTATATGCTGCTGGGTGGCAGCTTGGAAAATGTAGCTCAGACAGTTAGATTGATTAGTACCATGAGCTTTGTAAAATCTCAATATGTAGATGATGTGCCCTTGGTACAACTGGTGGATGGTGCCATTGACGGCATGGTTAAATCCCTGGGAGACAAGCACTCCATCTATATGGATGATGAAAATTTCAAGGCCTTTATGCAGCAGACTGAGGGCAGCTTTGGGGGGGTAGGTATTGTGATGGGCTTTCCTAAGGATGGAACCTGTCAGGTCATGTCTGTAATAGAGGATACCCCTAGTGCTCAGGCAGGGATTCAGCCTAAGGATGAAATCATCAAGATTGATGGGGCTGATGTTAGCAATATGCAGCCAGATGAAATGGCTGCCAAGGTACGGGGAGATGAAGGCACTCAGGTGGTGCTGACGGTGCGTCGTCAGGGCCAGGAGGATTTTGATGTTACCTTGACCAGGGCGATTATACCTTTGACTACAGCCAAGGGTACCATGATTGATGGTACTAATATTGGCTATATCCGCATAGCTTCCTTTAGTGAGAATACGGGTAAAGAATTTGCCAAGGAGCTGGCAGCTCTCAAAGAGCAGAATATGGGTGGCTTGATTGTGGATTTGCGAGCCAATCCGGGGGGGCTGATTACTTCCTGTGTGGAAATTGCAGATCAGTTGATTCCTGCTGGGGAGATTGTGTCAATGACAGATAAGGGTGGCCACAAGACTATTTATGAGTCCCAGCTGGAGTCCTTTGACTATCCATTGGTTATTCTTATTGATGGTAATAGTGCCAGTGCTTCGGAGATTTTGGCTGGGGCTGTACAGGATCGCCAGTGTGGAATCATTGTGGGCACCAAATCCTACGGTAAAGGCTCTGTGCAGACTATGCTGCCTTTGAATCATGGTGATGGGCTGAAGCTGACAGTGGCTAGATATTATACACCATCAGGCCACAGCATTGATGGAACCGGTATCCAGCCAGATGTAGAGGTAGCATTGCCAGAAAATGCTACCCGCGATTTGCAGTTGTTGAAAGCTATTGACGTAATGAAGGAAAAGTTAGTGCAGTAAATTCTGATTTGCCGAATACATCTTATTCACTATTAATGGCGATATGGGAGTACCC
>DAVZJH010000035.1:0-19465 GCA_052272885.1 Anaerovibrio sp.
GCAGCTTTAGCTTACAGAGAGATTTTCTGCAATGGCTTTACCAATATCATAAAGATTATGGCATTGAGCAGTGCCTTCAGAGCCAGTCCCGGTGTGGAGCTAAGTCCAGCCTCAATACTGTCATAAAGCACAGCACCAAAAATAGTATAAGCAGCCACCATCCAGATAAGGCCTACGAAAATGGCTGTAAGATTGTCGCCATTAATCACAAAGCTGTTGTGATTGCTCTTGTAAAGTATGCCAAAAATCCAAGCCATGATATATTTGATAAGCAGTGTAGGCACAATCCAAAGGGCAAAGCCTCCAATCAAATCTGCCAGAGCAGAGCCAACTGCACCGGCAATAGCCCCCTGCTTACGGCCTAACAGTACCACCGCCAGCAAAACAGCTGCATCTCCTAAATGGGCATAGCCCAAGGGAATAGGAATCTTTGGCACAAAGGTCATAACAAAAACAATAGCAGTAAATAAAGCAGTAAGACATAAATCCTTAGTTGTTAATTTCATAATTGTCACTCCTGACTGTATTTTTGTTCAATATATTGAATATGGTACTTAGTATAATGCCACATTGACTATATTGAAATAGTCAGAATAAGATAAAAATATAATATCAGATTTATGGTCAGATTGAAAGATATTTTCGTAAAGGATGAGGAAATGGAGCAGGAAAAAATATATGCCAAACAAGCAGGATATAAGCATTTGAAGGCTTTGGGACAGTTTTTTACCCCCAAGGCTGTGGCAGAATTTATGTGTAACTGGGCTGGTAAAAATGCCAAAAATATGTTGGATCCTGCAGCTGGTAATAGTGTGTTTCTGTGCCAGATGAACAGGCTTTTTCCTCAATGTCATCTAAGGGGCTATGAAATTGACCTAGGGATTCTGGATTTTTTTGGTAATCCTTCTGGCGCAGAAATAATTTTGGGCAATTATCTGACTCAGGATTGGCAGGAAAAATACCAGGCCATTGTGGGAAACCCTCCCTATAATAAATTCCAGGCTGTAGACAATCGTCTGGATATATTTAACAAAATTTATGCCGAAACCGGTATTCATTACAGTGGCAACAGCAATCTTTGTGCCCTTTTCTTAGTAAAAAGCATCTATCAGCTGGCACCACAGGGAAGGCTGGCTTATATTATTCCCAGTGAATTTCTCAATTCCGCCTACGGTACTCAACTAAAGGAATTGCTGTTAAGACAGGGATTATTACGGTGTATTATCAATTTCCGTTATAATGAGGAAATATTTCCTGGGGCTAATACTACCTGTTGTATTATTTTGTTGCAGCAGGAGAACAAAAAATATGTGGATTTTTATAATCTATCCTCCATAGAGGAGCTGACTCAATTAGATGTGGATAAAGGCTTAGGGCCACATGGAATTAGGGTGGCCTATAACGATCTAAAGCCAGAGGAAAAATGGCGTCCTTATCTTCATCAGGAAAGTCAACGTCAGCTGGCTCATTTAGTGCCTATAGGAAAGTATTGCCGGGTTGGCAGAGGGATTGCCACAGGAGCCAATGATTTCTTTTGCCTCAGCAGACAGCAGGCAGAGGCGTTGAAAATTGACGAGAAGTATCTTCAGCCCTGTCTTTGTCGCAGCAGGGATGTAAAAGGCAATATTTGGCAGCTAAGGGATTGGCAGACTCTAGCACATAACCAGGGCAAGGCTTATATATTGAATATACAGGGTGAGCCAGATGGCAGGGTGCTGAAATACCTTCGACAAGGACAGGCCCAGGGACTGGATAAGCGGTATCTGCTCTCCAAAAGACAACCATGGTATAGTATGGAACAAAAGCCTGTGGCTCCTATTTTGATTTCCTCTGCCTATCGCAAAGAATATAAACTTTTGCGAAATTTGGCCGGAACAGCCAATCTAACAGCCTTTCATGGTATTTTTATCCGCAAGGACTATGAGAAATTAACGGATATTATCTTTTGTTATTTCCTAACAGCCACTGCCAGAGAGCTTGTTAATCGCAATCGCAAGGAACTAGGACGAGGACTGGAAAAACTGCAACCGGGGGATCTACAGCAGGCAGAAATGCTGGATATAAAAATCCTTGGTGAGCAGGCTAGGTCGAAAATATTGGCTATTTATGACCAGATAGTGAAGCAGGAAGCTTTTCAGGCAAATTTGCTTAACGAACTGGAGGGAATTTTTTATCCATATTATTGTACAAATTAGGAAAAAGATGTTACAATAAACAAGCATAGATAAGCTAAACAAAACGGGAGCTTGCAGAGGCAGGCTGAGAGTAGGCGTAGGCCTTGACCGTACCTGATGTGGATAATGCCACCGTAGGGAACCATATTGTGTAAATATAATGGTATACCAATGGCTGTGGCTGGGTATGCCATTTTTGTGTATTAGGAAAGGATGTTATGTATGGCGAGAGAATATAAGACTCAGATGGAAGCAGCCCGCAAGGGGATTGTGACTACTGAAATGGAAAAGGTTGCTGCCAAGGAGCATATGTCTGTAGAGGAGCTGCTGCCGCTGGTAGCTTGTGGCAAGGTGGCTATTCCTGCCAATGTTAATCATAAATGTCTGGAGCCAGAGGGTATTGGCTCTATGCTGCGCACCAAGATTAACGTAAATCTTGGCGTATCCAGAGACTGCAAGGATTATGGTGTGGAAATGGAAAAGGTTATGTCTGCTGTAAACATGGGAGCAGAGGCTATTATGGACTTGTCCAGTCATGGCAATACTCAGCCCTTCCGTCGTAAGCTTACCAGTGAATGCCCTGTAATGATTGGTACTGTACCGGTTTATGACAGTGTTATTCATTATCAGAGAGATTTGGATACTTTGACTGCCAAGGATTTTATTGATGTTATCCGCCTTCATGCTGAGGATGGTGTGGATTTTGTTACCCTCCATTGTGGTATTACCCGCAAGACCATTGAACAGATTAAGAAGCATAAAAGAAAGATGAATATTGTTTCTCGGGGTGGCTCCTTGGTTTTTGCCTGGATGTCCATGACTGGCAATGAGAATCCTTTCTATGAATATTATGATGAAATTCTTGACATTTGCCGAGAATACGATGTTACTATCTCTCTTGGTGATGCTTGCCGTCCTGGCTGTCTGGCTGATGCTACTGATGTATGTCAGATTGAGGAGCTGGTACGCCTGGGAGAACTGACTAAGAGAGCTTGGGCTAAGGATGTACAGGTTATGGTTGAGGGACCTGGCCATGTACCTATGGATCAGATTGCGGCTAATATGAAGGTGCAGGAGACTATTTGTCAAGGAGCACCTTTCTATGTGTTAGGCCCATTGGTAACAGATATTGCTCCTGGCTATGACCATATTACAGCAGCCATTGGAGGCGCTATGGCTGCTATGAATGGTGCAGCTTTCCTGTGCTATGTAACTCCAGCTGAGCATCTGGCTTTGCCAAATGTAGATGATGTAAAGCAGGGTATTATTGCCAGCAAGATTGCAGCTCATGCAGCTGATATTGCTAAGGGTGTCCGGGGTGCTAGGGATATAGACGATAAAATGGGTGATGCCCGTCGGGTATTGGATTGGGATGCTCAGTGGGAGTGTGCTCTGGACCCTGAAACTGCAAAGGCCATCCGGGCGGATCGTTCTCCAGAGCATGAGGATACCTGCTCCATGTGTGGCAAGTTCTGTGCTGTTCGCAGTATGAACAAGGCTTTGGCTGGAGAGCATATTGATATTCTCTAATAGTTAGTAGGTATTAATTCTGTAGGCCCTGCTGATAAATAAACTGCTGTCTTTCTTGAAATAAGAAATTGTTGATGGCTGTTATTTATTGGCAGGGTTTTGTCATGGTAAAAATTTTGTATTTGTGGTATGATAGGCAGGGACAAAGATGTGGAGGTGCTAATATTTGAAGGCTTTAAGAAATTTTGCTTCCTCAAGAGGCTGCAAGGATTTGATTGTCATTGCTGTAGTGTTTGAGGCTTTTTTTCTGGCACTGTCGCCTTTAGTAGCGGAGGCTTCCCTGCTAATAGGCTTTTTGATTTATCTATTTCGCTGGCGAATGGATAGAAATTACCATTATAAGAAAACTCCGGTATTTGGTGCTATAGCTATATTTATGGTCTGCGGCGCAGCCTCAATACTGGTTTCTCCAGATAGAGGCTTTAGCTTTTACAATTGGTATAATTTGGCAGTGGTTTACTGTATGACCTTTGTTTTGGTAACACAGAATGTTACCACACGGGATGAAATCAAGGTAATGGCTTATGCTCTTGGACTTTCTGCTTTGCTGGTGGTGGCAGATGGCTTCTATCAGTTTATTTTCGGTATTGATACTGCCGATATGAAATGGGTGGATGGTGAAGCCTTTCCGGAGTTGCGCAAGCGGGTTTTTGCTACCTGGGAGAATCCTAATATTTTGGCAGCCTATTTGGATATTGTTATCTGTGTTCTGCTGGGGCTGTTTGCCAAAATTAAGAATAAGAACACCAGAATATATCTAGCTCTGTTTATGGTGGCCTCCTTGGCCTGTCTGGCCATGACCTATGCTAGAGGTGCTTTGCTGACTATTGCTGTTATTATAGGCTGTTATGGTATTCTAAAGGATAGGCGAATTCTACTGGCCCTTATTCTAGTGGCTGGTGGTGTATTGGCTTTGGATCCAGTGCTGTTGGAGCGAATGCAGACAGCTTTTCTGGTGGCAGATACATCCTCGGAAATGCGAATTGCCATGTGGGAAAGTACGGTTCAGATGATTATGGATCATCCTCTGCTGGGGATTGGCTGGGGTGCCTACTGGATGGTGTACCCGCTGTATGATACCTACATTGTTGATGGCAGTGTAACACTTGTTCATGCCCATAATATTTATTTGAATTACTGGGCGGAAATTGGCTTGGTCGGTGGTACTGCTTTCCTGTGGTATTTTTTCAAAACTATGGGACTGGCTCTTTTTAACAAACGGGTGCTGCCAGACACCTTGATGGAAGGTCTGCTGCTGGGGCTGGGATTGGCCTTGGTTTCTGTAGCTTTGAATGGTGTGACAGATGATGTATTGTTTAATATTCCATCTTCTATGCTGTTATGGCTGTTATGTGGATTGGTCTATGCTATAAGGAGTCTTGGGCGGTAGTAAAATAGATTCGATGGGAGTGATTGCCATGAAAAGATTTGTAGTATTTGTTTTAGGCTTTATATTATTCCTAAATGGTGCTTTGATAGCCGAGGCTAAGAATAATGTACCTGAAAATGCATCTATGACAGAGGCTATGGCAGTTATTGCTGTTGATACTCCAGAAATTGCTGTACAAAAGCCAACTGTCATTGTGATTAATGGCAATGATAGGTATTTGCAGGAGGAATATCAGGATATCTTGACCCGCTATTTTGTAAAATGCTATTCACAATATCGTTTTCCTATGACATATGGCCGGGAAGCACAGCAGGATTTTTATCAGGCCTGCAACAAGGTAAATGGGACTAAAGATATACACAGCCTTAACCAAAAGGAAATGGCAGAGGTTTTGAGCAGTATGGACAAGGAACAGGCACTGTTTCTTAATGTTCATGACAGGGTATACAAGACAAGGCGCCATTGGGATTGGTGGTTTGGTTCTGAAGATACCTGGGACGCAGTAGTTTATTTAGAAGCTACCTTGGTCGATAAACAGGGCATCATCGGCCACAAAAAATATCAATACACCATTGAATCCCAATACACCCCTAGCAAAGCACTACAGGATGCTTATACCAGATGCATCAGACAGCTGCAGAAATCTGATATACTTAATGCTAAATAAATTGTTGACATTTGATGTTTTTTCGTGTATCATTCATATGTGTTGTTAAGGACACTAAAAAGAAATATGGACTCATCCAGAGCGGTGGAGGGACTGGCCCTATGAAGCCGCGGCAACCATTGTCAGTGTGACAAAACGGTGCTAATTCCTGAAGGCATAGCCTGAAAGATGAGAGATTTAGAAACTCTCTCATTAGGGAGAGTTTTTTTGTGTATTAAAAGCGATAAGGGCTGTTGTATAACGGTTGTTTTCATATTTCAGATCGTGTTTTGTTGAGAGTACAGCAAAGGATAGCTGGTTATGCTATAAAGAGACTTCTGCTGTACAATAGTTTATGAGGAGGCGTTTTTATGGCAAAGCGTTTATTATTTACCTCTGAGTCTGTTACTGAGGGACATCCTGACAAAGTAGCAGATCAGATTTCTGACAGCATTTTGGATGCTATTCTGGCCAAGGATCCATATGGTCGTGTAGCTTGTGAGACTATGGTTACTACTGGCCAGGCTCATATTGCTGGCGAGATATCCACTAAGTGCTATGTGGATATTGCTAAAATCGTAAGAGATACTGTTCGCAATATTGGCTATACCAGAGCAAAGTTCGGTTTTGATGCAGATACCTGTGGTATTCTTGTTTCCTTGGATGAGCAGTCCCCAGATATTGCTCAGGGGGTTGACAAGGCTTTGGAGGCTCGTGAGGGCAATCTGGATGAGGAAGAAGCTACCGGTGCTGGTGACCAGGGTATGATGTTTGGTTATGCTACCAACGAAACCCCTGAATATTTGCCTGTTCCTATTGCTTTGGCACATCGTCTGGCTCGTCGCTTGGCTGAGGTGCGTAAGAATGGCACCCTGCCATATCTCCGCCCAGATGGCAAGACTCAGGTTACTGTTGCCTATGAGGATGGCAAGCCTGTAGCTATTGATACAATTGTTATCTCTACTCAGCATGATGAAAGCGTTACTCTGGAGCAGATTCGCAAGGATATGATTGAGTATGTAATCAAGGCTGTTATTCCTGCTGAGCTTCTCAGCGAGGCAACCAAGTATTTCATTAACCCAACTGGCAAGTTCGTTATCGGCGGCCCACAGGGGGATTGCGGTCTTACTGGCCGTAAGATTATTGTTGATACCTATGGCGGTATGGCTCGCCATGGTGGCGGTGCTTTCTCCGGCAAGGATCCAACGAAGGTTGACCGTTCTGGTGCCTATGCAGCCCGCTATGTAGCAAAGAACATTGTGGCTGCTGGTTTGGCTGACAAGGCAGAGGTACAGCTGGCTTATGCTATTGGCGTAGCTACCCCTGTATCTATCATGGTTGATACCTTTGGCACTGGCAAGGTTAATGACCGTGTTCTGGAAGAGCTGGTTACCAAGAACTTTGACCTGCGCCCAGCTGGCATTATCAAGATGCTGGATCTTCGTCGTCCTATCTATGCTCAGACTGCAGCTTATGGTCATTTCGGCCGTACTGATGTAGATCTGCCTTGGGAGCATACTGACAAGGCAGAAGCTCTGAGGGCTCAGGCTGGACTCTAAGTAAAAATAAATGATGTGTTCGACATCTCCTATCTTTATAGGTAGCGGGAGGTTGTGCTCTCTTAATGAGCTGTTTCCTTGGGGATTTGTATAGCAGTGTGAAAATATGGTATTTTCATGATGTTAGCTTAATTTCTCTCCTGAGGGGACAGCTCTTTTTTCGTGTTTTAAATTAATAGGATATTTTGCAAATCTGCTTATTAATTGATATAATGTATTTTGTATGCATTTAAGATAGGAGGAGCGGGTTTTGTATAGTTCCGAGGAATATAAAGAAATAGAAAAAAAGATTTTTGCAGGGGAGAGATTAAGCCGTGAGGATGGTATTAAGCTTTTTGCCTGCAAGGATATAGCCTGGTTAGGTAATATGGCAGATTATGTCCGCCAGCAGAAATGTGGGGATATTGTTTATTACAATGTGAATTGCCATGTTAATCTAACCAATATTTGTACTTCCAAGTGCAAGTTCTGTGCCTTTGGCCGGGATAAGGATGACAAAGGAGCTTATGCCATGGAGGTAGAGGATGCCTTGGCGCTGGTACGAGAGGCCTCCAAGGATCCAAATCTAGCTGGGCTTCATGTGGTAAGTGGACTGCATAGTGATTGGAGTTTTGAGGATTATCTAGAACGGTTGCAGGCCTTGCATGATGAATTTCCAAATCTATATCTCAAAGGATTTACCGGGGTGGAAATTACGCATTTTGCCAAGATTTCTGGTTTGAGCGTTGAACAGGTTCTCCGCAAACTGCAGCAGGCAGGGTTGCAGGCTATTGCTGGAGGTGGAGCGGAAATCCTCAGTGATAGAGTGCGCAATGAACTGTGCCCTAACAAGGCCACGGCTGCTCAGTGGCTGGAGGTGTCTAGAACAGCTCATAAGCTGGGTATCAAAACCAATGCCAGTATGCTCTATGGTCATATAGAAACCATGGAGGAGCGGGTGGATCATCTGCTAACCTTGCGGGATTTGCAGGATGAAACTGGTGGCATACAGACCTTTATCTGCTTCCCATTCCTGCCGAAACATACAGAACTGGGCAAAACTGTTCAGCAAACCTCCATGTGGGATGATTTGCGCACCATTGCTATTTCTAGATTGATGCTGGATAATATTACCAATATTAAGGCGTATTGGGTGATGCTGACAGTGCCTGTGGCTCAGATTGCTCTAGGCTTTGGTGCCAACGATATTGATGGTACCATTCACAAGGAAACCATTCTCCATGATGCAGGGGCTTCCAGTCCTACTGCCCTCAGCGAAGACAATATTATCAAGATTATTCGGGAGGCTGGCCGGATTCCAGCAGCCTGTGACTGTAATTTCAATATTTTGAGAACCTTTGCAGATTAAGGATTAGATAGGCGATTTTTACAGATAAAAGGGGATATTATGACCAAAGAATTGATTCTGCAGGCCAGGGAAAAAGCCAATGCTGGCTTGCGGTTGAATTTACAGGAGGCCTTGGCCCTCTATGAGGATAATGATTTGTTGTTTTTGGCCGATTGTGCCAGACGCATGAAGGAAAAAAAGAGCGGACGGCAGGTTTTTTATAATGTTAATAAGCATATTAATCTGACCAATATCTGTACTTCGGGCTGCCCTCTTTGTGCCTTTCAGAAGAAGGAAGGGGAGCAGGGAGGCTTTGTGCTGGAGGAAGCAGATATTGCCAAAATTTTGGAGGAGGCCAAGGCTACCAGAAATCTGGGCGAAATCCATATTGTCAGCGCACTCCATCCAGATAAGCCCTTTGAATATTACCTCAATGTAGTGAAACAGGTACGCCAGGCTTTGCCACAGGTAGATATCAAGGCTTTTACTCCTGTGGAGATTGTGCATTTTAGCCAAATGACTGGTAAATCCATCAAGGAAGTATTGGAGATTTTGCAACAGGCTGGCCTTTCCTCTCTGCCAGGGGGTGGCGCAGAGATTCTTAGCGATAGAGTAAGGGAAATTATCTGTCCGAAAAAAGCTACTACTGCCCAGTGGATTGAAACTATTAAGACAGCGCACAAGCTAGGCATCCGCACCAATTGCACCATGATGTATGGTCATATTGAAACCATTGAGGAAAGGATGCAGCATCTATTTACCCTGCGGGATATTCAGGACGAAACCAATGGTTTTCAGGCCTTTGTTTCATTCCCTTTCCATCCTGCCAACACAGAGTTGGATTATTTGAAGCGGGTTGGTTCCTGGGAGGATATGAAGATGATGGCCTTGTCTAGATTGATTCTGGATAATGTGGATCATATCAAGGCTTTTTGGATAATGCTGACCATGCCTATTGCCCAGCTTGCTTTGGGCTTTGGAGCTGATGATTTGGATGGTACCATTGGAGAGGAAAAAATCATTCATGCTGCTGGTGCCAATACAGGACGAGGGATTACCCGCAGCAAATTGCGTCAGCTGATTACAGAAGCTGGATTTGAGCCTGTGGAGCGAGATACTTTCTATCATCCTGTGGAAACTGGAGAGGAGGCAGCCAAATTATGAGAATGAATGCCAAGGAAGCAGAACAGCTGCTGATAAGTGGAGATCCTATCCAGTTAGGACAGCTAGCAGGAGCCGAAGCTAGAAAACGCTTTGGGGACAGAATTACTTTTATTGTAGATAGAAATATTAACTATACCAATGTATGTGTTAATGAATGTAGATTTTGTGCCTTTTTCCGTCGCAAGGAAAGCAAGGATGCCTATCTTCTGACCTTTGATGAAATTCTGGGCAAGGTGAGAGAAGCAGTAGATGCTGGGGCTACTCAGGTGATGATTCAGGGTGGTCTTTATCCTGATTTGGGACTGGAGTATTATGAAAAAATGCTGCGGCTTATCAAGGAAAATTTCAGGATTACCATTCATTCCTTTACTGCTACGGAAATCCAGCATTTTGCCCGTCAGGCAGGTATTTCTATCTTGGATTGCCTCAAAAGATTGCAGGCAGCAGGTTTGGACAGCCTGCCTGGTGGTGGAGCTGAGATTTTGGTGGATGAGGTGCGCCAGCGGGTCAGCCCAAAGAAGATTATGACGGAGGATTGGCTCCATGTTATGGAATGTGCTCATTCCATTGGTATGGAAAGCACTGCAACCATGGTTATTGGCCTAGGTGAAACCATGGCTCAGCGGGTGGAGCATATGGAACGTGTTCGTCAGCTACAGGATAAAACAGGAGGTTTTAGGGCCTTTATTACTTGGAGTTTCCAGCCTGGCAATACAGAGCTGGGAGGAGAAAAAACCTCTGGCTGGGATTATATGCGGAATCTGGCCATAACCAGACTTTATATGGATAATGTGCCTCATATTCAGGGTTCCTGGGTAACTCAGGGAGAACGTATTGGACAACTTACGCCTGCTTTTGGCGCAGATGATTTGGGCAGTATTATGTTGGAGGAAAATGTGGTCAAGGCGGCTGGCACAGCCTATGATATGTCTATTCAGAAAATGGTGGACATGATTCAGGGAGCAGGCTGGCAGGCGGCTCAGCGAGATACGAAGTACAATGTAATCAAGACATATGGAGGTAAGGCTGATGTTAGATAACAAGATACCCAAGGCTGAATATGGTATTGTTGGAGGTTCTGGTACTCTTTCCAGCGATTTTCCTAATAATATTCAGGCTCAGGATGTAGAGATAATTGCAGATAATCTGAGATTTGAGACTCCTTATGGTGAAAGTCCTGCTATGCGGCTTTTTTCTGTAGGAGAGAAGCTAGTATTGACGGTGAAAATGCACGGCTGGCGCAGCGGCGTCAGCAGAAGTGATGCCTCTCGACAGGTTTTCTGGGTGTTCCGAGAAGCAGGTGTTAAAAGGATTCTGTCCGAGGGGGGAGTAGGCACCGTAAACAAGCTGCTGGATTTGCGGGATTTTATTGTGCCAGATGATTATTTGGATATGTCTGTCCGCAAGGATGTTATGCTAGATGGCAGATATCTGTTGATTATGCGGGAGGCTCTTTGCCCAGAAATGCGTAAAACTCTCATTGAGGCTGTTTCCAAGCGTTTTGATGGCAGAGTTTTTCTGAGAGGAACCTATGCTGTAACCGATGGCAGGCATTTTGAAAGTCCAGCTGAGGTGGCTATGCTTAATGGACATGCAGATATTGTGGGCCAAAGCATGTGCCCAGAGGTATATCTAGCCCGGGAAATTGGTGCCTGCTATGCTGGATTGTATTTTACTGTCAACTACGGCGAGGGAATCAAGGTCTGGTCCCATGAGGATATGTCCAATATCTTCTATGATGATGCTGTTATGATTGGAGAAATTTTGTTGGAAACCATTCGCAACACCTCCGCCCAAGACAAGCATTGCCATTGCCAGGAACTACGCAAAGAAACCCTGCTAAAAGATGTATACAACTCCGAATCCGCTAAGGGATAAATAAAGGAAAAAGCCTCCCACAACGCGAGGCCTACTATCATACCACATTGTTTTTGAGCACTTATGTTAATTCATAGGTGCTTTTTTGTGGGAAATTTTCTAATTACAGGCCAAAATCAGCGTCTAGCAAAAATAAAAGGTATTTATTTTATTATAGTCGATAGGTAGTAAATTAGACGATATGCGGATTATGATGCTCAGTATAATAAATATTGATAATCTTTGTATAAACTATAACTTTTTAATACTTGTCTATTTTTATTTTCTGTGATATATTATACTCATAAAGAATATTGTATACAGAATACAAGATAAAATACAGGGGGCGAGTAATATGAGAAAGGAACATGATTTTCTCGGTGAGTTGGAGATTCCAGATGAGGTTTACTATGGGGTACAAACCTTGAGGGCTATGGAGAATTTTGCTATTACTGGTCATAAGCTGGATGATGATTTCATTACAGCTATGGCACAGGTAAAGAAGGCTACAGTTCTGGGCAATATGTCTACTGGTAGAATGAACAAGAAAATAGGCGATGCTCTTTTACAGGCTGTTGATGAAATTATTCAGGGCAAGCTCCATGATCAGTTTCCAGTTGACCCAATTCAGGGTGGCGCTGGTACTTCATGCAATATGAACATGAATGAGGTTTTGTGCAACAGGGCTTTGGAGATTCTAGGTGAAGCTAGAGGCCGTTATGATATTGTTTCACCAAATAATCATGCTAATATGGCTCAGTCTACCAATGATGTTTTCCCAACCTCCATTAAGGTTTGCCTCAGATTCAAGGGCAAGAAGCTGATTGCAGCCTTGAATTTGCTGGCTGAGGAGCTGGAGAAGAAGGCTGAGGAGTACAAGGATATCCTGAAAATGGGCCGTACACATCTTCAGGATGCCGTGCCTATTACCTTGGGACAGGAAATGGGGGCTTATGCTTCTGCTGTACGCCGTGGGGTGCGTCGTATAGAAGTTGCTTTGTCCAATCTTCAGTACATCAACATGGGTGGTACTGCTATAGGTACCGGCCTTAATGCAGAGCCTGCTTATCTGGCTTGCATTGCTCAGGAATTAGAAAAGGTAACTGGGGAGCAGTGGCAGGAAGCAGATAATCTCATTGATATGACCAATAATACTGATGGCTTTGCTGATGTATCTGCTGCTTTGAAAAATACTGCTTTGGTTCTTATCAAAATGGCTAATGACTTCCGCTTGATGGCTTCTGGCCCAAGAGATGGTTTCTACGAATTGAAGCTGCCTATGCGCCAGCCAGGCTCTTCCATTATGCCAGGCAAGGTAAACCCTGTTATTGCTGAGGTTTTGAACCAGACCTGCTATCAGGTTATTGGCAATGATTTGGCTGTTTCCCTTGGTGTTGAAAACGGTCAGTTTGAGCTGAATGTTATGGAGCCAGTTATTGCTTTCAATCTCTTCAACTCCATGAAATTCCTGACCAATGCAGTTAATGGCTTTGTAGACAAGCTGTTGAAGGATTTGCAGGCTAATAGAGAGCAGTGTCAGCATTGGGTTGATGCCAGCGTAGGCGTAGTTACAGCTCTGCTGCCTCATATCGGCTATGAGAATTGCGCTATGTTGGCCAAGGAAGCCTACAACACTGGCCGTCCTATTAGAGAAATAATTATCGAAAAGGGAATTATGACTCAGGAGAAGCTAGATGAGGTTATGGCTCCTATGTCCATGACCACACCAGGTATTACTGGCAAATAAATCAATAATGTAGGATTTTGAATATGTGATTTTTTACATGATGGCATATACATAGCGAGCAGTTGCTATACTATGTATATGTCATCATACTTTTATTGTAGGAAAATCATGATATGATGAAAAAAGTGTCAAAACTACTCATAAGGTACTCAAAATTTGGTGTTTTCTTGTGAAAATAATTGACACTGGTGAAATACTAGCATATAATTGTTATGTTATTACAGAATGTGTTATTTATGGGGAGCAGGTGACTCCCCTTTTGTTTGCATTAATGGGAGGAATTGAAAAACCAATGAGTACAAACGAGAATTTGAGAAATATTGCGATTATTGCCCATGTAGACCACGGTAAAACTACTTTGGTAGATGCCATGCTGCAGCAGAGCCACATTTTCCGTTCTAATGAGCAGGTTGCCGAGCGCGTAATGGATTCCGGTGACCTGGAGCGTGAGCGTGGTATTACAATTCTTTCCAAGAATACTGCTATTATGTATAATGGCATCAAAATCAATATCGTAGATACCCCGGGCCATGCTGATTTCGGTGGCGAGGTAGAGCGTGTACTGAACATGGTAGACGGTGTTGTTCTGCTGGTAGATGCCTTTGAGGGCCCAATGCCACAGACTAAGTATGTACTGCGCAAGGCTTTGGAGCAGGGACTGAAGCCAATCGTTGTTATTAACAAAATTGATCGTCCTGATCAGCGCGTTGACGATGTTTATGACGAAGTTCTGGAGCTGTTCATGGATTTGGATGCTGATGACGATCAGTTGGATTTCCCTTGTATCTATGCAACTGCTCGTGATGGCATTGCCAAATACAGCATGGATGATGATAATAAGGATATGACTCCATTGATGGAGACTATTATCAAGGAGATTCCATGCCCACATGGTGATGCAGATGGTCCTCTCCAGATGATGATTACTAATCTGGAAGCTGATGAATATGTAGGCAAGGTTGCTGTAGGCCGTATTATCCGCGGTAAAGTAAAGCCAAATCAGAATGTTGTTCTCTTAAATGGTGACAGCCAGACTAAGGCGAAAATTGGTAAAGTATATACTTATCAGGGACTGAGCCGTGTAGAAGTTCCAGAGGCTTCTATGGGTGAGATCGTTTGCTTGACTGGCTTGGGTAATGTTAGCATTGGTCACACTGTTGCCGATGCCGAAGCCCCAGAGGCATTGCCAACTATTAATATTGATGAGCCAACTCTGTCCATGACATTTGGCGTAAATACCAGTCCTTTTGCAGGTCGTGAGGGACAGTTTGTTACTTCTCGCCATCTTCGTGATCGTCTCTTCAAAGAAGTTGAAACCAATGTATCTCTCCGTGTAGAGGAAACTGACAGTGCCGATGTATTCAAGGTTTCTGGTCGTGGTGAGCTGCATCTGTCCATTTTGATTGAGACTATGCGTCGTGAGGGCTATGAGCTGCAGGTTGGTAAGCCAGAGGTTGTATACAAGACCATTAATGGTCAGAAGTGCGAGCCTATGGAGAATCTGACTATTGAGGTTCCACAGGAGTATCAGGGTACTGTTATGATGTCTCTGGGTACCCGCAAGGCAGAGCTGTCCAATATGACTGAGGTTTCTGGTTATATGCGCATGGAATTCTTGATTCCTGCTCGTGGCTTGATAGGTTTCCGTTCTGAGCTTTTGACCAATACCAAGGGTAACGGTATTATGAACCACACCTTTGCTGGTTATGTGCCTTATAAGGGGGATATTCCAGGTCGTGCTCGTGGTTCCTTGGTAGCATTTGAGCAGGGTGAGACTACTGGTTATGGTATTTTCTCCTTGCAGGACCGTGGTACTATGTTTATCTCTCCTGGTCAGGCTGTATATGAGGGCATGATTGTAGGCGAGAACTCCCGTGAGATGGATATTGATATTAATCCATGTAAGGCTAAGCATGTATCTAATATGCGTACTTCTGCATCTGATGAGGCAATTCGTCTTGTTCCTCCTCGTATTCTCAGCTTGGAACAGGCTATTGAGTACATCAATCAGGATGAATTAGTTGAGGTTACTCCAGAAAGCATCCGTCTCCGCAAGGCTATCCTGGATAGAACTACTCGTGGCCGTGCTAGCAAAAATGCAAGAAAATAATTAAAATATATAAAATAGGTCTTTAATCTCTATTGCTATTTATTGAATTATCATGTACAATGGTAACATACTGAAATAATATATGATAATACAAGCAATCCTTGAACAGCGTAAAAATTATTTTTGGATGAAAGCCGTAGGGATATGGGACTTATTTGGAGGCGGAGATTGTGGAGATACTTGAAAAGCTTAAGAATTTTTTAGCACCTGTAGATGAAGAGGTTATTTTTGATGATGGATATGCTAAGGCAGAGGATGCTGTAGCATCTGCTGGACAGCAGACACAGTCCGTTAGCAGCCAGCAGGTTGTAGGTGGGGAGAGTGTCAATGTCAACAGTGTTGATACTAATCCATTTGCTAAGGCAGCTATGAATCGTCAAAACATGAAGCTGGTTGTCAACAACAAGGAGCAGGATATGCGGATTCAGATTTACACTCCTCAGAATTTTGATAGTGTATCTGAGATTGCAGATGCACTCAAGTCCAAGCGCTCCGCAATCGTAAACTATGAGCGAGTAGAATTGACTGAGCAGCGTCGCATTTGTGATTTCCTCAATGGCGTTTGCTATGTGCAGGATGGCGATGTACGCCGCATCACAGCTACTATGGTATTGTATGTACCTGACTGCGTGGAAATTAACGAGGTTAAGAGTGTAGCACCTGATGCTGCACCAGTAAAATTCTAATTAAATGATAGGCATGGAGTCAGTTTGCCCTATGGCAGATTGACTCTATTTTTTTAGCTTGCCAGCTGAGCAAGGTTGACACATTGACAATATACTAAAAAATTAATATAATAGTACAGTGTGACTTATGAAAAGTATGGGCTTTGCCCATAACAATATATGAAAAGGAGTTTTGACGATATGGCAGATAAACGTGTATTATTGACAGCTGATGGTCTGAGAAAGCTGCAGGAAAAACTGGATTTTTTGAAAGGCGAGAGAAGACAGGAGGTTGCTGCACGTCTGAAAGCAGCCATTGCTTTGGGCGATTTGTCAGAGAACTCCGAGTATGATGATGCCAAGAATGAGCAGGCATTCTTGGAGGGTGAAATCTTAGAGCTGGAAGAAAGCATCCGCAACTCCAAGATTATTGAGGCTAGTGCAGATAGCAATACTGTATCCCTTGGTGCACAGGTTGTATTAAAGGATATTGAGTTTGACGAGGTTGATACCTACATGCTGGTTGGTGCTACCGAGGCCGATCCTGATAACGGCAAGATTTCCAATGAGTCTCCAGTAGGCTTGGCTATTATGGGTCAGCCTGTAGGCTCTGTAGTGGATGTTGTGGTAGGCGAGAATGTTATCCAGTATCAGATAATGGAAATTAAGAACTAATAGGAGATAGATTTAAGTGTCAGAAAACAAGGAAAATAGACCTGTTGAGCAGGATATGAATGAATTGATGAAGGTTCGCCGGGAAAAGCTGGCTGCCTTTGAGGCTAAGGGTGTGGCTCCTTTTGGCCATCGCTTTGAGGTTTCTCATCATGCCAAGGATGTACTGGAGCAGTTTGGACATCTGGAGGGTGAAGAGGAAAGCTCCGAAGAAATCACCATTGCTGGCCGTCTGATGGCTATTCGTGGTCACGGCAAGGCAAGCTTCTCCGTATTGATGGATCGCAGCGGCCGCATTCAGATTTATTTCAAGCTGGATGTTTTGGGTGAGGAAAAGTATTCCCAGTTTAAGCTGCTGGATATTGGTGATATTATTGGTGTTAAGGGCCATGTATTCCGTACCCGTCGTGGAGAGATTACTGTCCGTGTTGACGACTTTGATATACTTTCCAAGTCTCTACGTCCTTTGCCAGAGAAATTCCATGGTTTGACTGATACAGAGATTCGTTATCGCCAGCGTTATGTTGATTTGATTATGAATCCAGAGGTTATGAATACCTTTGTTGCTAGAACCAATATTATGAAGTCCATCCGTGAGTATCTGGATGAGAGAGATTATATTGAGGTAGAGACTCCTGTATTGGGCACTATTGCTGGCGGTGCTGCGGCTCGGCCATTTATTACCCATCACAATACTCTTGATCTCGATATGTACCTGCGTATTGCTACAGAGCTGAATCTGAAGCGTCTAATTGTTGGTGGTATGGAGCGTGTCTATGAAATGGGTCGCGTATTCCGTAATGAGGGTATGGATGTCCGTCACAACCCAGAGTTTACAACTATTGAACTCTATCAGGCTTATGCAGATTATACTGACCTGATGGATATTACTGAGGGTATTGTTCTGAATGCAGCTAACAAGGTTCTTGGTACAACTGAATTTGATTATCAGGGTACTCACATTGATTTGGCCAAGACAAAGCGCATCAGCATGAATGATGCTGTCAAGGAAGCAACTGGCAAGGATTTCCTCAGCTGTCAGACTGTTGAGGAAGCAAGAGCTATGGCTACTGAGATTGGCGTACCTTATGAGGAACGTTTCGGTATCGGTGGCATTCTCAATGCAGCCTTTGAGGAAAAGGTGGAGGAGACTCTGATTCAGCCAACCTTTATTACCGGTCATCCAACAGAGATTTCCCCATTGGCTAAGCGCAACCCTGATAATCCTATGATTACAGATAGATTTGAGTTCTTTATCTATGGTCGTGAGCTGGCTAACGGCTTTACTGAGCTGAATGATCCAATTGATCAGGAGGGACGTTTCCTGGATCAGTTGAAGCAGCGTGAGGCTGGTGACGATGAAGCTCATGAAATGGATCGTGACTTCATTACTGCCCTGGAATATGGTTTGCCACCAACGGGTGGTCTGGGAATCGGTATTGACCGTCTGGTAATGTTCCTGACTGACAGTGCATCCATTCGTGATGTATTGCTGTTCCCAACCATGAAACCATTAGCTGGTGAGGGCAAGAAGAACTTGCATGCTAATGCATCAGCAAAGGTTGAGGAAAAGATTGATTTCTCCAAGGTTCAGATTGAGCCTCTATTTGAGGAATGCGTAGACTTTGAGACATTCTCTAAGTCTGATTTTCGCGCTGTAAAGGTTAAGGCCTGTGAGGCTGTACCAAAGTCCAAGAAGTTGTTGAAGTTTACTTTGGATGATGGTACTGACAATGACAGAGTTATCCTCAGCGGTATTCGTCAGTATTACGAACCAGAGGAACTGGTAGGCAAAACTTTGATTGCTATTGTTAACCTGCCTCCAAGAACTATGATGGGCATTGACTCCTGTGGCATGCTGATAAGTGCTGTTCATCAGGAGGATGGCGAGGAAGGTCTGAACCTGTTAATGGTATCTGACCGCATCCCAGCCGGCGCAAAGCTGTATTAAAACAATGCAATCCCACAGCTTGTAGGTTGCGGGGACTGCGAATAATATACAAAAACACTCTAATTATGGTACAATGTTACTGCAATTAGAGTGTTTTTGTATATTGTATTGCAGATTTAGCTTCCACTATTACATCCGATAAATTATAATTATCGGATGTAATAGCCCGAAACGGCCGGTAATGTTCCCTAGTGACCTGTAGCCTAAATCCTTGATTACCCATCATCATACCAGTTGCTCTTGTTTATTGTATTTATACTGAATCCAAATGTTTTGCTCACAATTATAGTGATGATGACCTCTTGTAAGTATCTTGAAAAGCTCTTGCGACAATACAAGGGCTTTTATTTATGCGTTGCTGTATAGTTAATTTATGAAATTTTAATTTTTATTTATGGATGTAATTACCTTACCATTGTAAAAATACTATTGAAAGAAAATGCATAGGCATTTTCTTTCTACACTATAGATGTTATAATGTATATATTATAGTAGTAATATGGTTTTTATGCTATATTATCAGGCATTATAACCCCTAGATTATTGAAAGAAAATGATTTTTTCATTTTCTTTCAATGGGGTTTCGACGAGGGTGGAGATATTAGCTCCACCCTGTCATTAGCACAGCTTCCCGCCACCTATAGAGGTGAGGGACATCGGACACCTCGTTATA
>DAVZJH010000036.1:0-19395 GCA_052272885.1 Anaerovibrio sp.
TACTCCCATATCGCCATTAATAGTGAATAAGATGTATTCGACAAATCAGAATTTACTACTCCAGCATAGGCTTTAAGAACCTACCTGTATAAGAAGCCTTGACCTTAACAATTTCCTCTGGAGTGCCCTGGGCCACAATCGTTCCTCCCTTATCTCCTCCCTCTGGTCCCAAATCTACAATATAATCCGCACTTTTAATCACATCCAGATTATGCTCAATAACCACCACAGAATCTCCACCATCAACTAACCGCTGGAGAATCTCCAACAGCCTATGAATATCTGCCGTATGTAAACCGGTGGTAGGCTCATCCAGAATATACAATGTTCTGCCAGTAGAACGGCGGGACAGCTCCGTAGCCAGCTTTACCCTCTGAGCCTCGCCGCCAGACAAGGTTGTAGCAGACTGCCCCAGCTTTACATAACCTAGTCCAACATCCTGCAGTACCTGCAGCTTGTTGGCAATACGAGGCACATTCTTAAAGAACTCCACGGCCTCCTCAATAGTCATATTCAGCACATCCGCAATAGATTTTCCCTTATATTTAACCTCCAAGGTTTCCCGATTGTATCTGGCACCGCCACAAACCTCACAAGGCACATATACATCTGATAGGAAATGCATCTCTATTTTGATAATGCCATCACCCTTGCAGGTTTCACATCGACCGCCCTTAATATTAAAGCTAAACCGCCCAGGCTTATAGCCACGCATCTTAGCCTCACTGCACTGACTAAACAACGTTCTGATTAAATCAAATACACCGGTGTAGGTAGCAGGATTGGAACGAGGTGTTCTACCAATAGGGCTTTGGTCAATATCAATAACCTTATCCACATTCTCCATTCCTAACAGCTTTTTGAATTTTCCCGGTCTGCCCTTAATGCGATAAAGCTTGGAAGCCACTGCCTTATAAAGAATTTCATTTATCAAGGTACTTTTGCCAGAACCAGATACACCAGTAATAACCGTAAATACCCCCAAAGGCAGTTTCAAATGCACATTCTTTAGATTATTCTCCTCTGCCCCCAGAATCTCCAGAAAATTACCATTTCCCTGCCGTCTTTTCTCTGGCACAGGAATAAATTTTTTGTGGCTTAGATACTGGCCTGTTACTGACTCTGGCACAGTCATAATCTCCTCAGCTGTCCCCTGAGCTACTACATAGCCTCCTTGAGAACCAGCTCCCGGCCCAATATCCACAATATGATCTGCCACCCGCATGGTATCCTCATCATGCTCCACCACCAGCAGGGTATTACCCATATTCCGCAGGTTTTTCAATGCCTCTAGCAACTTGTTATTATCCCGCTGATGCAAACCAATACTAGGCTCATCCAATATATACAGTACCCCTACCAAGCCAGAACCTATCTGGGTAGCCAGCCTGATACGCTGAGCCTCACCGCCAGATAAAGTACCCGCAGCTCTAGACAGGGTAAGATACTCCAAGCCAACCTTAGCCAGGAATCCCAGCCGGGCATGGATTTCCTTTAGCACCTGCTGACCAATAGTCCGCTCTCTATCCGTAAACTCCACTTGCTGAAAAAATTCCTGACACTGAGCCACAGGCATATCCGTTACCTGCTGAATATTTTTACCTCCAATAGTGACAGCCAGCACCTCTGGCTTTAATCTGGCTCCATGACATTCAGGACACAGATTGACATTCATATAATTTTCATATTCCTCTCGCATGGTATCTGATTCAGATTCCCGATAGCGACGGTTCAGAATATTCATTACTCCCTCAAAGGGAATACGATGAATCTTGTATTGTCCAAACATATTC
The DNA here is from genome assembly GCA_052272885.1 of Anaerovibrio sp. Lineage (GTDB taxonomy): Bacteria > Bacillota > Negativicutes > Selenomonadales > Selenomonadaceae > Anaerovibrio. The sequence goes on from DAVZJH010000036.1 coordinate 1,794, forward strand.
TCATAGCCAAATTCCAAAATCTCCTCACCAGTGCCATAGAGAAGCTTTTGCTGCAGCTTGGCGGGCATCTCCTGCCAAGCTGTATCCAAGGTACAACCATATTTTTGCACCAAAGCATCCATCTGGCGCATATAATATCCTTTAACATTGGTAGACATAGGAGCAATAGCCCCCTCAGCCAAGGATTTAGTCCTATCAGGCAGTACCAGCTCCAAATCCATCTCCATTTGACTACCCAATCCACTACAGACAGGACAAGCGCCAAAAGGACTGTTAAAGGAGAACATTCTAGGTGTAATCTCTGGCAGGCTGATACCACAAGCCTCACAGGCAAAATTCTGGCTGAACATTAGCTGTTCTCCATCTACAATCTGCACATAGGCCACACCTTGTCCCAGCTTCAAGGCTACCTCCATAGATTCTGCCATACGAGGCCGTATCTCTGAACGAATAATCAGTCGATCAATAACCACCTCAATTGTATGCTTTTTATTTTTTTCCAGCTGAATTTCCTCACCAGCATCTCGAATTTCACCATCAATTCGCAGACGGGTATAGCCCTCCTTGCGAATATGCTCCAGCAGCTTTTTGTGCTCACCCTTTTTCCCCCGTACCGCCTGAGCCATAATCAACAGCTTGGTGCGTTCTGGCAAAGCCAACAGCTGATCCAGCATCTGATCCAAGGACTGCTGATTAACAGGCTTGCCACATTTAGGGCAATGAGGGTGCCCCACTCTGGCAAAAAGCAAACGCAGATAGTCATAGATTTCCGTAACTGTGCCTACGGTAGAACGAGGATTGCGGCTGGTGGTTTTCTGGTCAATGGAAATAGCCGGAGACAAGCCCTCTATATAGTCCACATCAGGCTTGTCCATCTGCCCCAGGAACTGTCTGGCATAGGAGGACAGAGACTCCATATACCGCCGCTGGCCCTCTGCATAGATGGTGTCAAAGGCCAGGGAGGATTTCCCAGAACCGCTAAGCCCAGTAATGACCACCATTTTGTCCCTTGGAATATCCAAATTAATATTTTTCAAATTGTGCTGTCTAGCACCACGAATGCGAATATACTTATCCATAAACTACCTCATATATCCTTACCCCAAGCATACTATTGACCTCATGCTATTTATCTTTTTATCCCCATAGTATCCTGCAGCTCAAAAATCATATCCCTAAGCTGAGCGGCCCGCTCAAACTCCAAGGCCCTAGAGGCCATTTGCATTTCCTTGGTCAAAGCCTTCAAAAGTGCCTCCCCTTCCTTCTTGGTCAGCTTTTTATCCGGGCGCTGCAGCTTCTTAGCCGCAGCCTTGGCCTTAGCATCTATATCAACCTTGTATTCACCACTTTCCTCAGCCACCAAGGTCAAATCAATCAAATCCTTTATTGGCTTTACAATGGTTTTTGGCACAATACCATGCTCCTGATTATAGGCCTCCTGTACCTGACGACGACGAGCCGTTTCATCTATGGCTCTCTGCATAGAATCCGTAATCACATCAGCATACATAATAACCTGCCCCTCGGCATTACGGGCAGCACGGCCTATGGTCTGAATTAGTGATGTATCAGAGCGCAAAAAGCCCTCCTTATCCGCATCCAGAATAGCCACCAAGGATACCTCTGGCATATCCAGGCCCTCACGAAGCAGGTTTATACCTACCAGCACATCAAATTTGCCCAATCGCAGTTCCTTGATGATCTGCGCTCTTTCAATGGTGGCAATATCTGAATGAAGATACCGCACCTTCACACCCATTTCCTTGAGATAATCTGTAAGATTCTCTGCCATACGCTTGGTCAAGGTAGTTACCAAAACCCGCTGATTTTTGGCTGTTCTTTTATGAATTTCTCCCAGCAAATCATCCATCTGCCCCTCCAAAGGACGGATTTTGATTTCTGGATCCAAAAGTCCTGTAGGGCGAATAATCTGCTGTACCACCTGCTGAGCCTGTCCTAGCTCGTATTTAGCCGGCGTAGCAGAAACATATACAATCTGATTAATCCGCTTTTCAAACTCCTCAAATTTCAAAGGACGGTTATCATAGGCAGAAGGGAGACGAAAACCATTATTGACCAATGAATCCTTCCGGGATCTATCCCCTGCATACATAGCCCGTACCTGAGGCAAGGTAACATGGGATTCATCCATTACCATGAGAAAATCCTCAGGGAAATAATCCAGCAGGGTATAGGGAGCATCTCCTGCATTTCGACGGGTTAAATGTCGTGAATAATTCTCTATACCTGAGCAGTAGCCCATTTCTTGAATCATTTCCAAATCATAATTTACTCGCTGTTCAATGCGTTGCGCCTCAATCAATTTATTTTCTGATTTAAAGAGTTTGACCTGTTCCTCCATTTCCTGTCGAATGGTGGACATGGCGTATTCCAAATCCTCTCGATTGGTAACATAATGGGAGGCTGGAAAAATCATGGAATGAAGCCGTTCCCCAATAACCTTGCCTGTCAGTACCTCAAATTCCAGAATCCTATCTACTTCATCCCCAAAAAGTTCTATCCGCACTGCTTTATTGCTATAACCAGCTGGGAATACCTCAATAACATCTCCCCGTACCCTAAAAGTGCCACGCTCAAGTACCAAATCATTTCGCTCATATTGAATGGCCACCAATCGACGGAGAATTGCATCTCTATCCGTTTCCTGACCCTTGTGCAGGGACAAAACCATTTCATGATAACTCTCTGGAGAACCTAAACCATAGATGCAGGAAACACTGGCCACAATAATAACATCCCGTCGCTCAAAAAGAGAGCAGGTGGCAGAATGCCGCAGCTCATCTATTTCGTCATTGATGGAAGCATCCTTCTCTATATAGGTATCTGTAGAAGCAATATAGGCCTCTGGCTGATAGTAGTCATAATAGCTGACAAAATAGCCTACATAATTATCTGGGAAAAATGCCTTGAACTCACTGGCCAGCTGAGCTGCCAAAGTCTTGTTGTGGGCAATCACCAAGGTGGGCCGCTGCACCTTCTCAATGAGCTTGGCTATGGTAAAGGTCTTGCCTGTACCAGTAGCTCCCAGCAGCACCTGAGCCTCCTGACCATTTTCAATACCGGCCGCCAATGCTTCTATAGCCTCTGGCTGATCCCCCATAGGCTCAAAGGGAGCTACCACATGAAAGGGCGTAGCCTGGTCTTCATTAAATTCTACATTATTCAGCTTAGGCAGCATAGACAAACCTCCTCAAAAAAAATCAGCTTGCGTGATTAGAACACACAAACTGATTATAGCACAAATAAAACACAAAATCCATATTCTATTGCAAATGTAAGAGGTGTACCTACACGGTAGGCGGTTAATCCTGCCCCGGAAAGGGGGCTTGCCTACAATGCTTTGGACGTTAGAACGACCTCCTACTCTGTTATTTTTATTTAATATACGCTTTTAGCTCCGGATAGTCATAGGCCAAATCCTGTAGTACATATCTACAGGCCGCTGACTCATCCCCAAAATGTTTTTCTGCTATGGTCTGCATACGCTCTATAGTTCTCACCTGATAACCGCCCTGGCATTGAGACAGGTCAATATATACCTCTCCCAGCATAGGCCGTTCCTCCATCAGGCGATAATACGAGGTATCTACATGATGGCTTTGCAGAATATTTTTTAGTTCCTGTACTGTCATATCTCTATCTCCTGAAGGTATTCATCAAATTCGGCAAAAATTTCGCTGGATATTTTGTATTGGATGCCTCCGCCCGGCTGGCCAAACCAAGGCGCAATAATAGCTTCCTCGGCCGGCATATTCTTTCTCACTCTAAATTTGTGGAACTGCCTCACATCCGTGGTTCTAGGCAATGACCGCTGTGCAAAACTATCCCTTTCATTTCCAAAAAAGCTTCCCTTGGCACGACCATATCTGGTAAGTATCGTACCAGCCTTGATAACTACCTTCTCCGGTGTATTCAATGCCCCATCATTAGGAGGATATATCGGCTCACCGTATTTGGAATAATACCTATCCTCGCCTACCAGCCCCGGCACATATTCCAATCCCAGCTCCCTGGCCCTCTGAGCCAGTATTTCATCACTAGGCTCACATACATCATCCGTTCCATCTTGCCTCATCTCCTGGGCATTGCACACCATTACATCCTGAGCAGTGGCCTTCTGCTGGACATTATCCTTGGCATTGCATACTGAAGCAAATACAGTCGTAACCAATAGCATGCATACCAGCAATGCCGCCCAAAACCTTTTCATCCTGCCACATCCTTCCTATTGTGCTCAAATACTTGCAATTAATACTGAATACTATCCTAATCTAGGGGTTATAATGAAACTGGTACTGCCACAACGGTAGGCGTTTGGCCCTCTACGGAGGGATTGTGCCCCTCCGATTATATAGAAACCGGCTTGCCGGAATACATATAGGAGGGCGTGATGCCATGTCTATTTTGGATTTGATCTGTGTACTTGGTTACACAGCAACCATTTTTAGCCTCGGCTACATGTTGGGTAAAGATGCCCATAAACAGAAATAACCGCCCCACAGCCAATAGGTCGGTCATTTTGATAAAGACTAATCTGGGCTGACCGTCTATCGGCAGCACCTTCTTTGTGTTTATTATACCTTTCAGATATGTTAATTGCAAGTTTCTTTTTTTGCGCAGATCAATATATTCTACCCTATCCACCTGGAAGATTTTTAGCAAATTGAAATATTTCTTATGTTTATGTATAATATTTCCTGTAAGAGGTGTACCTACACGGTAGGCGGTTAATCCTGCCCCTGAAAGGGGGCTTGCCTATGACACTGTATGATTTTTTGACACTGGTTTTTCTGGTGACAATTTGTATTGTGGCAATCAAGGCATAAGAAAATCCGCCTAGAGCTTCCAAACCTGGCGGACTTTCTCATTGAATGTTCACTTACGTTACGGGGCAACCGTCTACTGGTGCTCCTCTTATCTTTATTATATCCTGCAACTGAATTAATTGCAAGACTTTACGAATTAATTATGCTATAATGAATTCGGTGCTGCCATAACGGTAGGCGGTTGGCCCTCTACGGAGGGACTGTGACCCTCCGATTATATAGAAACCGGCTTGCCGGAATACATATAGGAGGGCAGTGATATGATGTCGTTTGAACTCGTAGCTTTATTCATTGGGCTTTTCAGCTTAGTAATAGCCTGTATAGGTCTCGGCTACCAATTCGGCAAAGATATTTCTATCAGAAAAGACCGCCCCTAGTCTGGAAAACTGAGCGATCTTTCTGATACCAGTATATATGGGCTGACCGTCTATCGGCAGCACCCTCTTTATGTTTATTATACCTTTCAGAGCTGTTAATTGCAAGTTTCTTTTTTGAGCAGATCAATATATTCTACCCTATCCACCTAGAAGATTTTTAGCAGATTGAAATATTTCTTATGTTTATGTATAATATTTCCTGTAAGAGGTGTACCTACACGGTAGGCGGTTAATCCTGCCCCTGAAAGGGGGCTTGCCTATGACACTGTATGATTTTTTGACACTGGTTTTTCTGGTGACAATTTGTATTGTGGCAATCAAGGCATAAGAAAAACCGCCAAAGCTTTGGACGGCAAGAAGCGGTTTTTCTAACTCTTCTATCAAACTGTTTGGGGCAACCGTCTACTGGTGCTCCTCTTATTTTTATTATATCCTGCAACCGAATTAATTGCAAGATTTTACGAAATAATTATGTTATAACCCCTAGATTATTCAAAGAAAATGATTTTGCATTTTCTTTCTCGGACACGTCGTTACATTTTCTTACTTCAAGCGGATGAGCTCGTACTGGCGGGTGCCCATGCCGATTTTTTCACCGTGCTCCAGAGTTTCCTTCCAATGTACATTAGGATTGCTGTCCAACCAATGGTCGTGATGGCAATGCCAGTCTGGCTTAGCCAGATTGTCTCCCAGCTGAGAATTGCGAATAGGTTCTGCCTGCTGACAAAGGTCGGCACAAGCCTGATCCAAGGCAATAGGATCAAAAGAAGCAGCCATGCCGATATTTGGCAGAATAGGAGCATCATTCTCCCCATGACAATCGCAATTAGGAGAAATATCCATAATCATGTTGATATGGAAGCATGGTCTATCCTGAACCACCGCCTGAGCGTATTCTGCCATCTTCTTATCCAACAGATCTCCTGCATCCCACTGCTCATTGCGGATAGCATCAAAATTGCAGGAACCTATGCAACGGCCGCAGCCCTTGCAGGCATCATGGTCAATAACCGCCTTGTGGTCCACATAGGTAATAGCATCAGAACCACACTCCTTGGCACATTTCTGACAGCCACGGCATTTATCCGTATTCACTACCACCTTGCCAGAGGAATGCTGTTCCATCTTGCCAGCACGACTGCCACAACCCATGCCAATATTCTTAATAGCACCACCAAAGCCAGTAGTCTCATGGCCCTTGAAATGAGCCAAGCTGATAAATACATCTGCATCCATTACCGCCCGGCCAATTTTGGCTGTCTTGCAAATCTCGCCATTCTTTACAGGCACCTCCACATCATCAGTACCCTTCAAGCCATCGCCAATAATAATCTGGCAACCAGTAGAAATGCTGTTAAAACCGTTAATATTAGCACATTCAATATGCTCCAAGGCATTCTTACGACTGCCTGGATACAGGGTATTACAATCTGTCAGGAATGGCAGACCGCCCTGCTCCTTCACCAAATCTGCAATAGCCTTGGCATAATTAGGCCGCAAAAAGGACAGATTGCCCAGCTCGCCAAAATGCATCTTAATAGCTACGAACTTTTTATTAAAATCAATATTCTTGATGCCAGCTGCAATACACAGGCGCTGCAGCTTCACAGTCCAGCTGGTACCAATCTGAGTCCTAAAATCTGTAAAATAAACCTTGGATTTTTCCATGAAAACTCCCCCTTGTAAATATAATACACTGAGGATATTATAACACCTAAACCCTGCTTTAGGTCAACTAAATATCATAAAAATCCAAACAGAATTTCCTAGAACTAAAATAGGATGTTCTCAGCAATAGCTCTATCAAGATTTCTGATATTTCTTCCAAGCCCCAGTATAGTCATGAATCCCAAATTTATCCGGATTGAACACAGGGTCCTGTCCCTGAGCCTTCTGACTTTCGTAGTCCTGCAAAATAGCCACAGCCTTAGGCGCCAGCAAAATAATAGCAATGATATTGGCCCAGCCCATAAGACCATAACCTATATCGCCCAAGGCCCAGATAGCATCAGCATTAACTAGACAGCCAAGGAAGGAAGCCAGCACAAATAACACCCGTACAGCTGTCAAGGCTGTTTTGTTTCGCTTAAACAAATAACGGATATTGGTTTCTGCTTGATAGCAATAGCCTGTCAAGCTGGTAAAAACAAACATAACAATGATTATGGCCAAAGCCTTGCCACTCCAAGTGCCAAAGGTATTTATCAGAGAATACTGGGCCCATTTGATGCCTGCCTCAATATTGCCTACACTGTTTACCAACAAGCCTCCCTGTCCATCAGATACATTATAGGTGCCAGTAAGCAGTACAATCAAGGCGGTGGCTGTACCAATCAAAAGGGTATCTACATATATGGAGCAAGCCTGTATCAAACCCTGCTTGGCAGGATGGGAGGTTTCTGCTGCGGAGGACACTATGGCACCACAGCCCATGCCGGCTTCATTGGAATATATGCCTCGCTTAACCCCCCAGGACACAGCAGAGCCAATAATGCCTGCAAATAGGGGATCCATACCAATAGCAGAGGTAACAATCATATGAAGCATGGCAGGAATCTGTTCCCAATGGCTAACAAGGATAAAAGCGGCAAAGCCCATATAAAACAAACACATAAAGGGTGTCAAAAACTCTGCCAGCTTGGAAATACGACGAATACTGCCAAAGATAATAAAAGCCAAAAAGGCACAGCAAATAAAGCCTACAATCACTCTATCCACCGCAAAGGCTTCCTCAAAAACCAAAACCAGAGAATTTATCTGCACACCTGGCAACAGAAAGCCGGGGCCCAGGGCAGCAATAATAGCGAAAAGTTTGGCATAGGGCCTGCATTTCAAGCCATGCTCAATATAATAGGCAGGGCCGCCCATAAATACCCCACTGGAATTGCGGATTTTGTAAGCCTGTCCCAAAACAGACTCTGTAAAGGCCGAAGCTGCTCCAATAAGGGTAATTATCCACATCCAGAAAATAGAGCCAGGTCCGCCAATAAATACAGCTGTGGCCACACCAGCAATATTGCCCATACCTACCCTTGCCCCAACAGTGGTGGCAAAGGACTGAAAGGAGGAAATACCATGCTCGCTTTTTTTGTCACCAAAAAGCAGCCGCAGCATATCTGCAATAAGCCGTACCTGAGGAAAGCCCAGCCGCAGGGACAAATAAAAGCCTGCTCCTAGACACAGCCCTACCAGAGCCATGCTCCAAATTAAGGAATCCAATTGATTTACCACAGTGGAAAAATCTTCCATAAACTCATACACCTCATAATTTTATATGTAAATTTATTAGCTCGATGCTGAAAAGCCAGCAAAAAATATTCTATAGGATTATATATTTTTCGTCAAATCATGGAGAATTGTAAAATTCCTAATATATCCTTGTTTAGCTTCTGGGAAGAAAAAGGATTGCAGGTAGGAAAAATATGCACAAAAAAAGCGGGTAGGAAAAAAGCACCTACACCGTTTTTTTGTAGTTTTTAGTTTTCTACTATCAACGATAGTTCTTTTCCCACACATGCTGGGTATGAAGCAGCTTTTCTGCCTTTTCACTAAGAGGTTTTTCCAGAAAATCCTTGTACAGCTGCTGTACCTGTGGATTCTCGTGGGAACGGCGCAGCTTCCGCTTCTTGTCCAGATTATAAAGACGCTGGCCTCGCTGAGGTGCCCACTCGCATCCCTCATGAATTGGCTGTCCGCCACCGCCTACACAGCCTCCTGGGCAGGCCATAACCTCCACGAAATCATAATGAGCCTCGCCTCTTTTGATTTGCTTAATAACCCTTTCCGCATTTTTCAAGCCGCTAACCACACAGGTTTTCAGGGTTCTACCAGCAATATCAAAATCTGCTGTGCGAATACCACCTAAATTAATAGCATTATCCCGACCCTCACTGCGGGTATCCCGTACCTTCTGGAAGGCATCCTCTGGCGCCTCCTCGCCGGTTACTACCTTGTAGGCAGTTCGCAGAGCCGCTTCCATAACACCGCCAGTAACACCAAAGAGTGCACCAGCACCAGTACCATCACCAATTGGTGAGTCAAATGGCATTTCCTGCAATCCACGAGGATCTATATGCTCTGCTCGCAGCAGGCGCACCATTTCTCTGGTGGTCAGCACATAATCCACATCCTGATAGCCACTGGCCTTCATGGAATCCAAGGCTGCCTCTCTCTTCTTAGAGACACATGGCATAATGGAAATGGAGCAGATATTTTCCGGTGCCACACCGGTTTTCTTGGCAAAATAGGTCTTAACCAAAGCACCAAAAATCTGCTGAGGACTCTTGGTGGTAGACAGATTTAACAGCATTTCAGGATGGTTCATAGTCAGATAAGAAACCCAGCCTGGACAGCAGGAAGTAAACATTGGCATCTTCTTGTTCTCAGACAAGCGCTCCAGCAGCTCTGTTCCTTCCTCCATAATAGTTACATCAGCCGCAAAAACTGTATCCAGCACATAGTCAAAACCCATGCGCTTCAAGGCTGCCACCAAACGCCCCTCAGTATCAATGCCCGGCTCCATATCCTTGCGCTCCAGCCATGCTGTACGAACTGCAGGAGCAATCTGCACCACAGTAACCTTGTTAGGATCTGCCAAAATATCATATATCTCTGGCAAATCATTTCTTTCCTTCAAGGCGCCAGTAGGACAATGGGTGATACACTGTCCACAAAGGGTGCACTTGGTATTGGAAATAGGAATATTATCCACAGTGCTAATATTGGTATAGGCACCGGTATTCTGTACATCCCAAATATCACAGCCCTGTACCTTACTGCAAATCTGGAGACAGCGCATACATTTTATGCACTTCTTGGAATCTCGAATTAAAGGAAAATTATTGTCCCAGGCCTGCTCTGTTACATGGCGCTCAAAGGGCAGATCATAAATACCCAAATGACCAGCCAAGGTCTGCAAAGGACAGTTGCCTGAGCGGACACAGGTAGCACAGAGACAGTCATGCTGAGAAAGAATCAGCTCCACATTGGACTTGCGGACGCTTCTTACCTTGGCAGAGTTGGTAAAAATAACCATACCCTCGCTTACGGCAGTGGAACAGGCTGTTACCAGCTTGTTCTTCCCCTGAATCTCCACCACGCAAACCTTGCAGGCAGAAATTTCGTTAATTCCCTTCAGGAAGCAGAGATGTGGTATATAGATACCCAGCTTTTTGGCTGCCTCCAAAATGGTTGTACCTTCCTCCACAGAGAGATCTATGTCATCAATTTTTACGTTTACCATCTAAGTCTGCGACCTCCCTTCAGTGCAGAGAATCCAAATTTATCACACCGCAGGCAGCGGCCAGCCTCCTGACAGGCCTCCTGCTCGCTCATGCAGATTTCCATTGGCTGGAAATTATTCTTGCGGGCGCCAACTTCCTTTTCAGCCAGCTGTACCTTGCCACAAGGCAGCTTTTCTGCCAAATCCGGCTCTGGAATCTGAACATCGCAGGAAATAATATGCTTATAGCCCAGATATTCATCAATATTAGCCGCAGCCACCTTGCCAGCAGCAATAGCCTTAATAACAGTTGCTGGACCTGTAGCACAGTCACCACCGGCAAAAATACCATCAGCATTTTCTACCTCGCCAGTCATAGCTGCTGCAATTGCCCCTCGCTTCAAGCTGATACCAGCATCCTCAAAGGCCTTGCTGTCAATGCCCTGACCGATAGCCACCACAATAACATCACATGGTATCCGCATCAATGGCACCTCAGCATGAATAGGCCGCGCTCTGCCCCAGGCATCAATAGGGCCAATAATCTGTGGCTCTACCCAGAGAGCTACTACATTGCCATTTTCATCGGCCTCAATATGATGTGGAGACTTCAAGCCATAAAGCTCTGCCCCCTCAGCAATAGCACCCTCTATTTCCTCTGGCAGTGCCGTCATATCCTCCTGACGGCGTCTATAGGCAATACCTACCTTCTTAGCCCCCAGACGGATAGCAGAACGGGTACAGTCCATAGCCACATTACCGCCGCCAATAACTACGACCTCCTTGCCCTTGAAATCAGGCATATCATCGTCACCAATGCGCTTTAACAGCTCCACAGCAGAGATAACACCCTGGGCATCCTCGCCTTCAATGCCAATTTTCTTATCGGTATGGGCACCAATGGCAATATAAACTGCATCATATTCCTTGTTGAGGCTCTCAAGAGTAATTTCTCCCTCCTCCTCGCCAATTCTGGTATTCAAATGCACCTCTACTCCGGTGCTAAGAATTACCTCCAAATCCTCATCCAAACGCTCACGAGGGAAGCGGTAATTTGGAATACCATAGCGCAGCATGCCGCCCAGCTTCTTCTTCTCCTCAAAGACAACAGCATGATGGCCCATTAATTCCAGATAATAGGCTGCAGAAAGACCAGAAGGACCGCCACCAATAATAGCCACCTTCTTGCCAGTGCTGGCACATTTCTCTGGTATTGGCACTGTATTGGCATGAGCATGCTCCACAGCCATCAGCTTCAAGCCACGAATATTGATGGACACATCCACCATACTACGGCGACAGCGAGCCTCACAAGGGTGCTCACAAATCATAGCACAGGCTGTAGGGAAAGGATTGTCCTTGCGAATCAGCCGCACTGCATCAGCATAGCGCTTTTCTCCTACCAAAGCCACATAGCCAGGAATATCTACCTGGGCAGGACACAGAGCCACACAAGGAATGGCATGCTGGGCATGAATAGAGCAGCAGCCCTCTTTTACATGATGCTCATAGTCCTCACGGAAGCCGTCAAAACCTGCTACCAGCATATGAGCCGCCTCATAGCCAATGGCACAGTCAGCGCTGGCCTCAATATTCTTGGCTGTCTGCTCAATCAAATCCAAGGTTTTCATGGTAGCCTTGCCATTAAGCACATCCTCCAGCAAATGCTGCAGCTGCAACAGTCCTACCCGGCAGGGTACGCATTTGCCACAGGTCTGAGCCTGACAAACCTTCAAAAATGACAGCTGTAAATCCACTGGACACAATCCCGGTGGTGAAGCAATAATATGGCGCTCCAGATCCTTGTACAGCTTCTCAACGGTTAGCTGAACTCTATCAGGAGTCTCAACTTTTAATCTGCTCATACTCTTCTCTCCAGTACACAATATACCTAGCAATTTTGCTAAAACACATACCAACTATTACAAAACTAGAATAGATTCTATGTCAATTATATACACTTTCTTATAACAGGTCAATGTATCATTTGTGAATAAAAATGTGAAATTTTATTTGTCTGTAAAAATATATTTTTAGATAACAAAAAGCTCCCACAGAATACTGTGAGAGCCTAAATTTCAATGGTGCCGAAGGCCGGACTCGAACCGGCACGTAGGGTAACTACGCTTGATTTTGAGTCAAGTGCGTCTGCCAATTCCGCCACTTCGGCAACTGTTGTTTTGTTGACCTCTTGTGTCAAACAACAATCATATATTAACACATAGAAATGATACTGTCAACAAAAATTTTAGATTTTTTTGTTTTTTATTCATAACGCTCATCAATTACCCGCTTGGTCTTTTTCATGCTTCTAGGCAGCAAGCCTATTTCGACTACCTTCACCAGCGGAGTAAAGCCTATGCGGCTCTTGACCCTGGTGGCAACTCTGTGGGCCATATCCAAAAAGTCCACTGTACCATTGGTTTCCACATAGATACGCATGGTATCCTTGCCATCCAAATGAGAAATACGAATCTGATACTCGCTGGACAGCTCTGGGAATTCCTGCAGAATTTCCTCAATCTGCTTAGGGAATACATTTACACCCTTAATCTTAATCATATCATCAGTACGTCCGCCAATTACGTCCAGACGTGGATATTTGCTGCCACATGGACACTCTCCAGGAATAATGCGGGAAATATCATGGGTTCTATAACGAATCAGAGGAGCACCCTCCTTCACCAGAGTGGTAATAACAATTTCACCCCATTCTCCATCTGGTACCGGCTGCAGGGTTTCAGGATCTATAATCTCAATGTACACATAATCATCCCAGTAATGGATACCATTATCATATTTACAGCTAATACCAATGCCTGGGCCATAGATTTCTGTCAAACCATAAATATCATACAGCTCAATGCCCAGCTCTTTGGAAATGCGATCCCGCATTTTCTGTCCCCAGCGCTCAGAACCAATAACACCCTTGCGCAGATACAGCTTATCTGCTATCCCTCGCTTCTGGATTTCCTCTGCCAACAGCAAAGCATAGGAGGAAGTTGCACAGATAACACTGCTCTTCATATCCTGCATCATCTGCAGCTGCTTGTCCGTATTACCAGGGCCCATAGGCACAGTCATAGCCCCCAGCTTTTCAGCACCAGCCTGAAAGCCGATACCAGCAGTCCACAAGCCATAGCCAGCTGTAATCTGGACTCTATCCTTGTTGGTAATTCCTGCCATAGCATAGCAGCGGGCAAACATAGTGGCCCAGTCATCTACATCCTTTTTGGTATAAGGAATAATAACCGGCAAGCCTGTAGTACCAGAGGAGGAATGTATTCTTACCACCTCTTCCTCTGGTACTGTCATCAAGCCCAAAGGATAAGCATCACGCAAATCCTTCTTTTCAGAGAAAGGCAGCTTGCGAAAATCCTCTGCTGTAGCAATGCTTTCAATACCTGCCTCCTCCAGCTTTTTGCCATAGAAGCTCTCTGCCTTAACCAAGGCGTGAATACGATTGTTTACTAAATTGATTTGTTCCTGTGAAATCTCCATCTCGTATTTACCTTTCCTTAATTGATATATACTTAGCCTAGGATTAGGTTAAATTAGCTGCATAATCCAAAGCACTAAAGTTAAGCTGATGAAATTTTGGTGGCACTCTGTCAATAACTGCCTGTCGAATATCCTCTACAGACAAGCCCAGCTCGCCACTGGCCGCAGCAGCTCCCAGCAGCAGCAGATTGACAATCTTGGCAGAACCCAGCTCACGGCAAGCCTTATCTGTATCCACCACCATAAGTCTGTCCACTACAGAGCGAAGATAGGTCACCATTTCCTCCCCATTATAGTTGGAGCCAGCCAAGGCAGCTGTAACAGGCATTACAGCCCGCTTGCTTACCACCACCAGGCCTCCCTGCCGCAAATAAGGCAGCATACGCACAGTTTCTCCCGGCTCAAAGCCCAGAATAATATCTGCTGTACCCTTGGCAATCATAGGACATACTGCATCATCACCCATGCGGATATGACTGAATACAGAGCCTCCCCGCTGTGCCATGCCTATGGTTTCGGCACTTTTCACCGGCAGTCCCTGAGCCATAGCAGCAGCAGAAATCAGCTTGGAGGCCAAAATAGTGCCCTGGCCTCCTACACCGCACAATACAATATTCTTACTCATATCAGCATCCTCCTATGGCCTCAAAGGGGCAAATCTGACTGCACAGACCACAGCCAGTGCAAAGGCTTTCGTCAATTGTTACCTGACCATCCCTGATAATCAAACCAGGACAGCCTATTTCTCTAATGCATTTGCGACAGCCTACACATTTGTCTCTGTCAACAGCCATTTTGCCCTCTGGCTTGTTAATGGCTATGCATGGATATTTAAAGATAATCGCCTTCACTCCAGGCAGACCGGCCATTTTCCGAACCACCTCAATGGATTTATCCAAATCAAGAGGATTAACAGTTTCTAAAGCAGTAACACCAATCCCCTGCAACACCGCCTCAATATTAACCTTGGCTACCACCTCTCCCATCATGGTGTGACCAGTGCCAGGATGTGGCTGATGACCTGTCATGGCAGTGGTGGAATTATCCAAAACCACCAAGGTCATTTCCGCCTGATTATACACCGCATTAACCACCCCAGGAATGGCAGCTGCAAAGAAGGTAGAATCTCCCACAAAGGCAAAACAGCTGGTGTCCGGCTCAATATGGCCTACACCCTGAGCAATACCCAGGCCAGCTCCCATACACAGACAGGTATCTACCATATCCAAAGGCATAGCATTGCCCATAGTATAGCAGCCAATATCTCCACAGAAAATAGTCTTACGGCCCTGCATAGCCTTCTTTACAGCATAAAAGGAAGCACGATGTGGACAGCCTGCGCAAAGCACTGGCGGGCGTACAGGCAGCTCTGGTACAGGAACAGCCTGGTCATTTTTCCCCTGCTCTGGCAGTTGACAGCCCATAAAGGCAGCAATATCAGCCAAAACGCTATCTCTGGTATTTTCACCAGAATTTTTCACATGATGGGACAGCTTGCCCAAAATCCTTACAGGCAAATGGTATTTACCTGCTATATATATCAGCTCTCGCTCAATAACTGGGTCTAGCTCCTCTATACAGAGAACCTCCTCCAAGCCCGTCAGGAACTCCACTGCCAGCTGTTCTGGAAAGGGATGAGGGGTAGATACCTTCAGCTCCCTCAGCTGACCCAGATTCGCCATAGCCTCCGTTACATAGGTATAATTAAATCCCCCGGTGGCAATACCTTTCTTAAATTCCTTGCGGCTCTCCTCGGCAGGAATCAGCAGATTCCTCTTATACTGGGAAAAAACCTTGGCCAACTCCTCATTTCTGGCCTCAATATTGATATGAGCCTGATAGCTTAGCTTAGGGAAGATTACCCATCTCTTGGTATCCTTCACAAATCCCTCTGGCTCTACGTTTTTATATTCCTCTACATCCTTAACCTGAATGGAGGCATAGCCATGAGAAACTCTAGTGGTACTGCGGAAGAATACCGGTGTACCATATTTCTCTGAATATTCAAAGGCCTCCTGCACCATATCATAGGCTTCCTGCACTGTAGATGGATCAAAGCAGGGCAGCTTGGAGAATCTGGCAAAATGTCTGGTATCCTGCTCCGTCTGAGAGGAAATTGGCCCTGGATCATCTGCCACCAGAATAACCATGCCTCCTTTGACACCAATATATTCCAAACTCATGAGAGGATCTGCTGCCACATTCAAACCTACCTGCTTCATAGTAACCATAGTTCTGGCTCCCGTATAGGCTGCTCCAGCACCTACCTCCATAGCAGATTTTTCATTTACAGACCATTCCACATAGGTATTTTCCTGTCTGTTTTTGGCTACTGTTTCCAAAACCTCTGTAGAGGGTGTGCCTGGATAGCCAGCTACCAGCCTTACCCCTGCCGCCAAGGCTCCCAGAGCAATAGCCTGATTGCCCATCAAAAATTCCTGATGCATTGTCTCTCCCCTATTCTTTAAATATAATACAATTACTTCTTTTTGCTAATACCAATGGTCAGCTGATTTAGCATTGGCCATCTCTCCCCCAGCTGTCGCATGGCAACAGCTGCCGCCATTGTTAGAGCCACCACTGCCACATAGAATATCAGGGCAATTGGTGCTGTCATAATTCTACCTGTGCCAGCCAAGGCCAGACTTAGATATGTAATAGCCACAGGATGGGCCAGATAAACAAAATAGGAATGCCTGCCCAAGGCTGACAAGATAGGCCGCAGTCCCTCTGGCAAGCGCCAGATAGTAAAGATGGCAAAGAAAAACAGACTAGCCCCCAGGGTATAAAAAATACCTGCTGGACACAGCTGCTGGGCGGTATTAATCCCCTCCAAAGGGGTATATCCCTTGGTAAAAATCAACCAGTAATAATAACCTAGCAAACCGGCAAAGGTCAGCCAGAAAAAGCTTATAATCCTGCCTCTACATTCTGTCAGGAAGCTCATAAACCAGTTAATATTAACGGCCAAATAACCCCCTAGGACAAAAATAAAAATATAATGCATTACCCAGTAATTCAAACGATAATCTATCAGGGAGCGTAGAAAGAAATTTTCCACCCCAGCGGAATTCAGCATAAAGCAGGACCAATAGTCAAAGGCTAGCTGAAATACCAGCAATCCTCCCAGAGCCAGCCAACTCATACGGCGTATCAGCCACACCCATATAGGCATCATGAGATAAAACCACAGCAGAATTACCATAAAATACAACTGATAACCTGCAGTGCCAAAAAACATACTAAAGGCTATATAAAAGGGACTTAATACACTGGTATCCCCCCATAAGACCGCATAATGTATCAGATAAAACAAAGACCAGATAACATAAGGAACCAGCACAGTTTTCATTCTTCGCTGGAGAAAGCTTTTATAGTCAAAGGGCTTGCTCATATCCAGATTGTAAAACATACCAAAGGCGGAAATAAAAAAGAAAATTGGCACACTGAATCTGGTAGCCACCTCAAATAAAGCCACAAGATGCATATTGGCTGCCACATTGCCAAGATACTGAGAACCGGTATGAATACCTACCACACCCAGCATGGAAATACCTCGAATGTATTCTATAGCCGGCAATCGGGGTTTCTTATTTGTCAAAATATCATCTCCCAAACAGATTTATTCACTATTATAGCACAATATTCCAGCCCTG
>DAVZJH010000037.1:0-18397 GCA_052272885.1 Anaerovibrio sp.
CCTTGGCCATGTGCTGCTGCAAACCACTATAAATCATCTGCCACCACAGGGTATAATCCTGTAAATGGTTTTTAGGAGCCTTTTTTTCATCAACCGGACTGTAGGCCTCTACCAGCTGGCGAAGCCAATGTTCAGGAAAGGGCTGATTTCTGGACTGTTCATGAAGCTTCAGGACAATATTATAAAGCTGCTCATCCCCTCTATCCGTGCCGTACTTTTCCCCAAACTCCTCTAAGAGAGCATCTCCCTGTGCATAGCGATTCTCAAAAATCTCATCCAGAACCTCCTGTTGCAGCAATATCAACTCGTTTTCATTGGCCACCCTGAATCTAGGATCCAAATCTATGTCAGCAAAATTGTTTTTGATAATACTTTGACAAAAGGAATCTATGGTAGATATGGACGCTCCCGCCAAAAGTATAATCTGCCGCTGCAGCCTGCTAATCAGAACCTTATTAGGAGGGGTATTTTCCAATTCCTGGACAATAGTCTTTTGCAGCCGCTGGCCAATACGATCACTCATTTCCGCCGCAGCCGCCTTGGTAAAGGTTACTACCAGCAGTTCATCCACGCTCCAGGGCTTTTCTGCCTCCGGCATATTCTCCCCTAGAGGGCGCAGCAAATGGCTTACCACTCGCTCTACCAACACAGCAGTTTTACCAGAGCCGGCGGCGGCAGATACCAATATATTTTTATTATCCAGGTCAATAGCCTGCTGTTGCTCCTTGGTCCAGCCCATTAGATTTCCTCCTTATCAGCTTGATTGCCTCTCTGCTGAGACAGCTCTGCTTCAATATTCTCCATAAACTCCTTATCCCCCTGCTGGACTACACGACGATAACCAAAGCCCTCCAGCTGAGCATCAAAACCACAGATAGCTCGATAATTGCAATATTCGCAGGTACTGTGTCCTTCCCGATTTCTGTAAGGCACCGGCGCAATTCGTCCAGCCAAAATATCCCTACCTGTATGCTGCAGTAGTTCCTCCACATATTCCAGCAAAAGCTCCAGCTCTCGTGGCTGACGCAAATAGGCGGCATTGGCCATTAAATCCCCACCCTTTTTCATGGTAGCATGAATAAAACGACTTTTGGCTCCGGGCTGGGACAAGGTACTGTCAATCAGCTGTACCAGCTCCCTATCAGCCACAATCCAGCCTGGCATTAACAGCTTTTTCTCCAAGGCATCTATCACATCCTGCTGGCTCTCTCCATGACTGGCTAAACTGGCTCTAGGCTGTTTGAGAAAATAATATAGCATTCCTACAGGCAAGGCCTCCTCTCCCTGCTGAGCTGAGAGAAATTGCTTGGTTACCAGCAAATAGGTTAAAAGCTGCAGCTTGATACCGTAGTATACATCCATAATATTAATAGCCGCATTACCTGTCTTGTAATCCATAACCATAAAGTAACGGCCATCCTCTGTCATATCTATACGGTCAATCTGACCATTGAGAGACAATTTGTCTCCAGAGGACAGCTTGTACACCAGAGACAAAGCTCTTTGATTGGCATCCTTGGCCATACTGCCAAAGCCCTCCTCAAAATACTCTGGATGAAGCTGGCTGACTGCATCAAAGGCGCACAGTCTCTGGAGGGCAAAGGCTGCTGTATTTTCAATACGCCTTAGCCTAGCCTCCAGCTGCTTACGCTGAAAGATAACATTATTTCCCAGTTTTGGAGCCAGACGATGCAATATTTCATGACACATCTGCCGCTGTTCTACCTCCGAAACATCACTCCAACGACGATTTTGGTTCTTTAGCTCCTGGCCAAATTCCCGCAGAACACCATGCAACAAGGTTCCTAGCTCCGGATTACTAAACTCACTAATGCGTCTCTCCTGCAATTTAAGACCATATTGCACATAATATTGGAAAGGACAGCTATTATACCGCTCCAATCTGGTTACACTGCCCCTCAGCCAGCCCTTAGGGGCAAAAAGCTTCCGTGATAAATCTGCTGGCAGAGCATCATCTCCCCGCCTGCTAGACAATCCCTGCTGTAACAAAGCCAAGGAATGAGCCAAATCCGGTCTGACCTTCTTATCCTTGCCTGATATTTCCTCATTGCCTTGACCGCTATGCTGTACCAGCCAATTGTAGACACCATACCATTTGTCCTCCATAGCACCCAAATCCCGGCAACGCCCCAAGGCTTTGCCTAGACCTGATACAGCCTGATGCCCCTCTGCCACAAAGCCATCAGTTTGCAGAATCTGCCATAGCTTTATCTCTGGTAGTAAGCGTCTCACCCAACGCAAAAGTGCTGCCGGCTCCCGGCCATTGCCCTCATCATCGGAAAGGGCGTAGGATATCCACAAATAGCTGCTAGCCTCATTAAAGCCCTTATACAACAGCCAAGCCTCATTAAAGCTGTTTTCCTGACCAATAATAGAGAGATGCTTATTATCTGTCTGTACCTGATTAATATGGATTCTATCCCCATCAGACAGGATCACATTTTCGCTGGAACGACGAGGCATGGTGCCTGCATTAGCTCCCGGTATAAAAATTGCCGCCAAATTTTCCATGCTATTTTGGTCAAAAGAACCAATGCTGACATAATCCAAGCCAGGAGGTATGAGACTAATAACCATGTTATCCAGTCCTTCCTCCATAACATTGACAAATTCCAACAATCTGTCCTGAGGTGAAAACTCACCTAGCTCCACAATCTGATCCAGCAGCTCCATAACAGCAGTCCAAAGCTGTTGATGTTCTCTAGCCCCAGCCAAATCCCCCTGCAGCTCTGCCTCGGCAGACATACGCTCCAACTGTACCGGCACCTGCAGCTCCATAAGGAAATTGTAAACCGCCTCAGCTAGTCCTGCCAAATCTCCTGCCTGAGATAACTGCTTTTGTAAAGATTCCAAAGGCTTCATAATCCTTAAGCGGCATCTATCAGCTCTTTCTGCCCGCTCCTTTTCCTTTTCATCTATTTCCTCTGTCTCTAAGCTATA
Organism: Anaerovibrio sp.; assembly: GCA_052272885.1. Lineage (GTDB taxonomy): Bacteria > Bacillota > Negativicutes > Selenomonadales > Selenomonadaceae > Anaerovibrio. The sequence goes on from DAVZJH010000037.1 coordinate 2,962, forward strand.
ACGTCGCATATACTGCCAAGGCTCTGGCTGAGTCCATCTTTTCCGTCCCCGAATGCCAAATTCCAGCACATAATTCTCCAGCTCATCCAATTCATCAGACAGTAAATTACAGGATTCCTTAAAAAATCCTGTTTTTAAACAACGAAAAACATTTTCATAGCTCCAGCCCTGACGACTGGTACAGATAGCCAGGGCTGAACGAATCAGCTCTGCCAAGGGATGCTTAATGCCCTGTCTTTTGGCTGCATTAAAGAAAGGGATGCCATATTCCTGCAAAACCAGCTCTATCAGGAAGCCATAACCATCCTCATCCCGTATCAAGATACCTATATCACTCCAGCTGCAGCCCTTTTCCCGCACCAGACGCACAATCTCTGCTGCCATAGCCTCCAGCTCTAACCTTGGTGCCGCTGCCTCCACAATTTTTATATTTTGAGCTGGTGCCTGATAATCTGGATGCCCCGGCTGCCAAGGCCTAATATGATGGTTCATCCACTGAGCCTCCATAGCCTTAAGAGCAGGGTTATCATATCTGTTGCCCCCAGTTAGAAAATGTTCCTCCACAGACATTTCCTTATTAGCCGCCAGCTCCAACAGATAATTTCTCGTTTGACAGCTACGATAGAAAATATCCTCCCGAGGCAGATAGTCAAAGGGAACACCAGCCTGCAGCCCAGTGGTATCCATAGTCAGATTCACATGAACATCACTGCACAAGTCAAATAATTGATTAAGTATCTGCTTTTCCAGAGGATTAAAGAACAAAAAGCCATCCAGCCAAAGCTCCGCTCCCTTAACCATCTGGGACTGAGGCAGCTTTTCCACCAATTTGGACATAATATCCTTGCCATCATTGTACCGACCTGCCATAGCCTCATTAAAATCTCCATAGATGCTGGCCATATCTATAAGCTTGCCCTGTAACCGGCTATTAGCCTCTCCAATGGTTTCAGAAAGCTGCAGCAGGTTTTCTGGAGAAATACAGTAGCTTTTCATTTCATTGATAATATCTGACAATTCCCCCACAAAGCCCCGCTGTCTGGCAGCCTTGGCAAAGGCCTGCAGCCCCTGACTATCCTTATCTGCCAATCTTTTATCCAATAGCTTTTTCAAAAGCAGATGCCGTCCCAGCTCTGTTAAGCCAGGTTCCAAGGCTCCTCCGGTTTCCTGCAAAACCTGATAGGCAAAACGACGAAAGCCGTAGATATAGCAACTGCTAAAGCCCCGTCCCTCCTTGGCCAGCAGGGAGGCCAGCTGCCGCTCCACTCGGTAGGTCATATGCTCTGGCAACAGTAAAATAATTTTTTTGCCTGCTGGCTCCCCCAACAGCTTTTCTTCAATTCTCTCTAAGCATAGCGCGGTTTTGCCACTGCCTGTCCGCCCTGTAACAATCTCCAGCATATTCTAACCTCCAGTGTAAAAAAAGAGGGCTGTTACATTCTGTAATTCAGCCCCCTAAATGTAAATTTTAAATTATGGCATGGCCTGCCATACTACCCCTGCATATTCTGTGGGATTAGCCAACCGTGTCAGGGTACGTCTACAAGGACATGGCTCATCCAGACGCATAACCACCTGACCGGTGCGATAGCGGAAAATAGGCATAGCCTCAGCTGCCAGCGCTGTCAAAACCAACTCGCCAGCCTTGTGTGGCTCTGTAATAACTCTATCTGTACCATATTCTACTATTTCAGGATAAATATAGTCCTCCTGAATATGGAATCCCTCTCCCTCCTGACAAGGGAACATAATACCACCGCACCCCAAGGCTGGAGAATTATACACCATAGCAGTCTCTGCCTGCAGGCGTTGCTCTATATAGACATGATTAGGATTCTGCAAGCCCTCCTCCATACAGATAATCTTAGGCAGAAACAAATCGTCAGCAGAAATATTGCTAGCCTGCAACATAACCACCAACTGCATAACCTGCTTAAAATCGCTAATCAACACATCCACATGACAGGTAGTCATTAGCTCTCTGATATTATCAGGATTGTTGCCTAAAAGAACTACGGTAACACCCATATTCTCCAGAGCATATTGCACATCCATCAATCTACTGTCTGAAGCTTCACCTAACAGACCTGCCACGGCAGCACTATTTAAGCCCTGAGCCACCAATACTCTGGTCATCATTTCAATTTGATAAGCCAAATCACCATTGGTGTACATTTTAATAAAGCTATTATTATAGCCTAGACGTGAAATCCGCAAAACCGCACTAAGAGGCAAGGTCAACAGATTGTAAATTGAAACGTTCTGCAGCTCATCCAGAGTTGTAAATGGCAGCTTAGCCACATCCTCCAGAGATTTTATATCCTTGCTGCTAATTCCGGCATCCGTAAACTTTCTATAATAGAAAGCACTTTTTTCCATAGCCCATTCTATGCGTTTTTGCAGCTTCTTTAATTGCAGTTCGGACATATCCTCCCTGCTCATTTGCTCTATAGCTGGATTAGCTATCACTTAATCATCTCCTAAAACTTAGAATGGTTTCTGATAAAAGAATGGCTGGTAGCTGGTATAGCCAAGCTTGCGGAAATTAAGGATAGCCTCTGTTGCCCCAACAAAGAGAATACCGCCTGGCTTTAAAGCCTTAAAGAAATTGGCATAAAGCTGATCCTTAGCTTCCTCCGTAAAGTAAATAACCACGTTGCGGCAAAGGATCAAATCAAAACCAGTTTCAAAAGGATCCTTTAACAGATTATGACGCTTAAATTCAATACGCTGTTTAATATCAAGGCTTACCGCATACTTATCCCCTTGTCTGGTAAAGTACTTGGACTTTCTAGCCTCACTCATAGCCTTTAGCTCATTTTCGTTATAAATACCAGCCTTGGCCTTGGCCAAAATCTCAATATCCAAATCTGTAGCCAAAATCCGATGACGAGTATTTGGTGTCATATCATTGAGAATCATAGCCAAGGAATATGGCTCTGCCCCAATAGAACAGCCTGCGCTCCAAATATTCAGCCGAGAAGAACGCTTCATCAGTTCTGGAATAACATCTGTCTCCAGCTTGGCGAATTTGTCCGGTGTACGGAAAAATTCAGATACGTTAATGGTCAGATACTCAATAAAAGCAGCAAAATCATCCTTATCCTGTACAACCTTGTCAAAATAGGCGCTATATTTATCGTAGCCATTACGACGGGCCAGATTCATAATACGTCTCTGCATCTGAGGTGCCTTGTACAAATCCAAATCAATTTCAGTCTTGCGCTTCAGCTTTGCTTTAAACTCTTCCCAATCTCTCTCGTCCATAATAACAATTCCTCCGATTTATTACATTTACTCAAACCATTAGTTTCCTTATTCTACACAAATTGCCAAAATCCTTTTTTTATATGAAAATTTTTCATATTCTATGACAATTGTCTTATTTGCCTCGTGAAAATATGAATTTCTCTATTCCTCTACATAATGGCTGAAACTGCCAATTACCATATCTGGAAATTCCTGATGAAGCTTTGTCAAAAAGGCCTTAGTACCCAAAATTTCTCCCTGAGCTTCTGGCATAATTTCTAAAAAAGCATCTGGATCTATATTCAGATTTCGTACCTGAATCATCTGCACTGGCAGTTCCCGGAAAAATTCCAACCAGCCATCCAACTCCTGAGCCCGATCATTAAACCCCGGAAAGTACAGCATATTCAGAGATACATATATTCCTTTGTCCAAAGCATAGCGAATAGATTCTTTCACATTCTCCAGCTGATAACTGCTGCGATAATAGGCAGCATAGCTTTCTGGCAGGGCACTGATAATGCTTACCCGCATAGTATCCAGACCTGCATCTACAATCTGACGGATACCCTCTGTATAGCCTGCATTGGTATTGATATTTATCTGCCCCTTGTCAGTCTGCTGGCGAATGAGGCGGATTCCCTGACTAATATTAGCAGCTGCCAGAGAAGGTTCCCCCTCACAGCCCTGACCAAAGCTAATAATTCCCTCTGGTGCTGTTTGAAGATGATATAAACCTATCTCAGCAATTTGCTCTGGCGTAGGTCGGAATTTTATTCGCTCCTGTGGAGATGGACAGCATTCCGCAGGCTGCAAAGAAATACAGCCAAAACAGTTGGCATTACATACAGGCGAGGTTGGAATACCACATTCCCAGCGGCGATAGAAAAGATTCTCTGCCGTACAGCAATGCCATTCCAGAGAACAATTAGCCAAATGCTCTATCAAAGGATTATTAGGCAAATCCTTTTTAACCCTTTTTACCAATTTCTTTAAATCTGGTGTATTGTAATTTTCTGGGTCCCATTTGTGATTTTCATCTGTATAAATGGCAGCTGCGTACAGCTGATCCCGATAAACAGCTACAGCTGTATAGCCATATAGAGGCAGCTGAGAGGCTTCCTCCATAAGCTGAAAGCCTGGCAACAGGGTTCTGGTATAGCCTGCTGGCAAAATAGCAGATACAGCCTGACCAGTTAGGGGCAGAATATTGCCCTCCTCATCCACACCTAAAGCCTGACGGTCTGGCAAATACATCAGGTCAGCACTATCTGGCAGAGGAATCAAATCCTCTGGTGTCAAAGGCCGTATTTCATTTCCAAAACGGCCTACTGCTCCAATGCCAGGAGCATCGAAAATCTCTCCATTTTCATCTGCATATAGAGCATATATCATATCCTGCTGGTTTCTAATATGTTTTTTGCCAGCTTTGCTGTTTTTCTGCTTCTTAGTCATGAGCTTTTTCCTCCCCAGTTTTTTTGGCCTTTTTAATCTTTTTCGGATTGAATTTGTTCATAGCCATATCTGGGCCTTCCAAAACCATACACTCTACCGCAGGAATAAGCTGCTTAATAGCATCTCCTATTTCCTCCTGCTCCTGTTGGGTAAACTTAGCCAGCACGTGATTGATAACGCTCCAGCCTGGCTGAGGCCGGCCAATACCTATCCGCAGGCGGCCAAAATTCTCTGAACCAATATGGCTGAGCAAGGATTTGATGCCATTGTGGCCACCAGCACTACCCTTTTTGCGAATACGAATTGTACCGATGGGAATGTCCATATCATCATGGGCTGCCATAATGTCCTCTGGCTCCAGTTTGTACCAACGCATCAAAGGACCTACACATTCGCCACTGTTATTCATATAGGTAAGAGGCTTCACCAGCAAAATCTTTTCACTGCCAATACGACCTTCAGCCACCATACCTTTTTCCCGACTGCGCCAATCATTGATACCCAAATGCTCCGCCAGAGCATCCACCAGCATCCAGCCTACATTGTGACGGGTGCCAGCATATTCATTGCCTGGATTTCCCAGACCTACAATCATTTTCATTAATTTCTGCTCCTAAATATTAGACTTGTCTTTCTATTATACATGAGAAAAATTTTTTTGTCATAAAAATAGATATGTAAAATGAACTATCTGCCCCCACATGAGAAATAACTGCTGTTTTTTTTCACCGTAATCTGCTAAAATAAAACACAGTTTATATATTTTTCTTTATTGTGAGGTTTTGGCAATGCACCAATATTTATTCTATATCGGAGATTTCCCCGTTCGAGCTTATGGACTGGTACTTAGTCTAAGCATTATTCTAGCTTCCTCTGTAGCCTATTTTCTAGCCAAGCAGGATGGCCGCTGGCATGACCATATACCGGATATGTGTATTTATTCCGGCATGGCAGGATTACTGGGAGCCAGACTATGGGATGTTTTTTTCTTTGACTGGGGCTATTATCAGCACCATCTTACAGAAATACTAAATGTCTGGCAGGGAGGCATGGCCATTCAAGGTGGCGTTGTTCTCGGCGTTGCCACTGGGGTTTTTTATTGCTGGCGACACAAAATTGATATTCCTGCTATGATGGATATCTGCGCCCCTGCCATTATCTTTGGCCAGGGTTTAGGCCGTTGTGCCAATTTGCTAAATGGTGATGCCTTTGGTGCTCCAACGGGAAGTAATTTTGGCATTCTTTATCCCGAAACCACCCTGGCCTATCATACCTACGGTGCCCAACCCCTTTGGCCAGCAGAAATCTGGGAGGGTCAGCTGGATTTTGTTATTTTTGGCCTGCTGCTTCTCTACCGGGCTTTTCCTCATGCTAAAGGACAGGCTTTTGCACTGTATGTTATGCTGTACAGCATAGCCCGCTTCTTCTTAGAATATCTCCGGGGAGACTACACCAATCTGGTTTTCGGTATCTTTAAATCCGCCCAGATGACCAGCGTTACTGCCTTTACCATTGCCCTGGCAGTATATCTTTACCTCTGGTATAAAGACAAGAAGAAAACTGCCTAAACAATTTCATACTGCAAAATGCAAAAATCCCTGTACCAACCAACACTTCAGTCAGCTTGTACAGGGATTTTTTCACTAAAACATAACCTCACAAAATCAACGGTTAACCTCAGCTACCCGAATACGAGGCTTGCGAGGTATCAAATGCTGTTCATAGGCCAAGTCATAGAATACCCGCAGATTATCAATATATTCCTCTGTCAGATTCCATTTGATAACATTCATATATTCGGCAACCTGAGCTTCTGTAAATGGCCGTTCATCAATGATACCCTTGATAGCTTCCTTCTTGTGTTTTATTCCTTCGCTCAAGGACTGATAAAGTCTATCATAAAGCAGCTGTACCCCTTGAGGATTAGCCTGAGCATAAGCCCTGTTTACAGCCCATACAGCATAAACCATACAGCGATCCGTAAGCTTTTTCCACTCCCGGCCCAAATCATAATAATAGAAATTCTCCTTATCCTTGTGATGATAAACATACAAGGCATCATCACCAATCAGCAGGGATGCGGTGGCATCTCCTGGCACTGGGCTGACTGGAGTTAAATTGCGTATATAATAATGAGGATTAGCATCATAGGCCTTGGCCATAATAATTTTCAATAGACAATGAGCCGTAGCTGACTGAGCGGTTAAAATAATCTTATCCTCATTGATTTCCTCTATAGGCTTCCTGGATACCAGCAATATGCTCTGCACTGGCCCATCAGCTCTTACACAAAGGTCTGGCAAAATCAGCAAATCCTCATAGTTCCGCGCATATACAATTGAGGAAACCTCGCTGGCGTCCAATCTCCCTGTCAGCAAATCATTGTTCATTACTGCTGGCACGCCATTTTTTAGCTGGATACCATCCTTCAAATTCAAAGTATTTAGACCATAGGTCAGAGGCAATACATTGAGAAAATGTATATGCCCCAGGCGTGGTGTATTCATGAAATCCCTCCGTAAATAGATACTTCTGCTACAACTGCTGCAATTCGTTCCAGCAAGTTATTGCCACATGAAATACATTATACACTCTTTTTTTCCTTTTGTTTAGATATATAGCCTTGTATACAGGATAATTTTTAATGAAATTTTAATGAATTTCGTGTATAATAGAGAAAACACTGGTGGTGGTGCAACGCCGTTGTCTGTCGTTGTCACGCACCGAAGCAGCCTGCTGTGATGCTTGCTGCTTTTGGATGGGGAAAATATATCTTTTTTGCAGGGATTTATTCTCCCCTCCAGCCCCAGTGAAGGAATATGCCCTTCTGAATTATTCAGAGGGGATATTTTTTTGACCAAAAGAATATTTGCATTACTGTCTATTTTGTAATATTATACAGACATAGTGTTTTGTTTGTTTGGAGGTTCCCATGTTAGACTATATTATTACCCATATCAGTGGACATTATATGAACGGCGTTGATTATGGAGCTATTGGCGGTTTTATGCTGTATCGCATTCTCCAAGGCTCCATTCGTCGGATTATGTATAAGGTAGAAAAAATCATTGTACTATATATTGCTATTTTTATTGGTTATCAGCTTTATCAGTACCTTGGCTAGATACAACCTTATAATCTAGGGATTATAACAATATTTTTAAATTTGAAAAGGACAGTGTTTTGAGAATTTCTCAACCCACTGTCCTTTTTCCTAGTCATTATAACTTAAACTGAGTTAGTACATCTTCCAGAGTATTCAACACATTGTTCAGATCTGCCTCTGTAATAACCAAAGGAGGCTGGAAGGCCATAACATTTCTTGCTACACCATTCTTGCCAATAATAAAGCCTCTATTTTTCATTTCTTCCAGTACCATTTCCAGCTCTTCTGGGGCAGGATATTTGTCAGCATGGACGAACTCCGCTCCTCGCATCAATCCGATACCGCGAATATCTCCAATAATAGGATGCTTCTTCTGCAACTCTACCAGACCGTCATAAAGCTGCTGCCCTCGTGCCTGAGCATTTTCCATCAGATTATGCTCCTGAATATACTTCAGCACCCCTAAACCAGCTATGGAGGAAACAGGATTGCCGCCTAAGGTGGAGGCACCTGGCTTAGTATAAGTATCAGCGATCTTGGCAGAAGCCGTAAAGGCAGAAATTGGCGCACCATTGCCTAAAGCCTTGGCCATAGTCATAATATCTGGCACCACATCAAAATTCTCTATGGCAAACATCTTGCCAGTTCTACCAAAACCAGTCTGCACCTCATCAATGATTAACAAGGCATTATGGCTTGCCAGAATCTCCTTCAACCGCTTGAAATACCCCTTTGGTGGAGTAACAATACCTGCATTGCCCTGAATTGGCTCTGCAATCAAAGCTGCTGGCTGACCACTGGTAGCAGTGCGAATCAAATCATCTACAGCATCTGCGCAGGCATAATCACACTCTGGGAACTTCTTTCCCAAAGGACAGCGATAGCAATAAGCATTAGGTGCAAAATGAATACCGCCACAAGGATGTGGATCTGTACGCCACATCTGAATGCCAGTCAGGCTCATGGTTAATTTGGTACGACCATGCAAACCATTCCGCAGAGCAATAAATTCATCCTTGCCAGTGTATATGGAGGCCAACAGCAAAGCCCCCTCATTAGCCTCAGTACCAGTAGAGCAGAAGAAGGTTTTTTGCAAATCACCAGGAGTTACCTCTGCCAGCTTTTCTGCCAGATTAACAAAATTCTCTGTAAGGTATGTATTGCATACATGCTGCAGACTCTGCACCTGCTTTACTACCTCTGCATTTATCTCAGGGTTGCAGTGACCGCAGTTGATAACAGAAACACCAGCAAAGCAATCCAGATACTTCCGTCCTTCACTATCAAAGAGATACTGCATTTCGCCCTTGACAAACTGTCTAGGCTCCTTATAAAAATGAGCCAAGCAAGGCATAATATACTTTTTCTTTTTCTCTAAAATGGCCTCAGGGCCAATAGGCTTCTCCAAAGACATAATAAACTCTCCTATTATCCTTTATTTTGATTACAGTGAATTCTGAGACTGACGGAATCTATAAACGCCAATACCCAGCTGACGAGGGCCTGATTTCTGCATAGCTGCAAAATCCTCCTGATTCATAAAGTCCTTGCCAGCAGACAGATTATCCAAAGCCTTGCGATAAGCGCCAGTCAGCTCTCCCACCAGCTCTGGCTCATAATCCTTGGCCTCAATACGATAAGAAGCTACTCCCTTTAGCTTCTCCAAATATGGATAATAGCACAAATCCTTGGCAAAGAGGATATGGGTTCTACCAAATTGATCCATGCGCAGGCTATGAAGCTGTCCTACAGAATCCTTCAAGGCATAACGCTTCTCCATCAGCTCAGGATTGCTGAGATGGTGGTATGGCACCTGCATGGATACAAAATTGTGATCGCAAATCATGGACTCATAGCTGCCATGGACTACAACCTCAATTGGCAATGGAGATTTCTCTACCAGCTCCTTAAGCTGTCCATAGGCCAGCTCAAAGGAAGCAGTACCCATTATCAGTCCATTCTTTTTCAGGAAGGAGGCTGCCATATGATTGAAAAGATTGAAAGAAAAATCTGCCTGAACTGGCAAATCTGTACATTCCTGAGCCAGCTTCAAGGAGCCCAGATTGCTAACCAGAAGTCCATCTGGACCAAGCTTGCTAACAGCTGTCAGGAACTGCTCCAGCTGTCCACATTCTCTCCGCATGGTGGTACGAGGTGTGCTAATAACTACCTTTACATTGCTGCTGTGGGCAATTTCAATAGCCTCCTGAATTTCCTTCATGTTCCAAGGTCTTTTTGGCTTAAATACCTCTCCTGCCAAATAAACTACATCCGCTCCATTGCTGCAGGCAGCCTTCAAACCAGCCAAATCAGCTACCTGTACAGACAGAGTACAATGCTCCTGAACCGGTGCCTCTATAGGCGCCTCCTCCTTGAGAATTTCATCCTGGAAGCCTGGCTCCTCTACTGCATTACTAAAGAATCTAGGCTCTCTAGTGCCATCAAAGCCAATATCCTTGGCATCTGGCTGTCCTAAAGCAAAGGTAGTAGTAAAATCTCTAGCCCGATTCTGGTACAAATCCTGCCAATCCTCTTCGTTAATGCTATATCCCATAGGATCTGCAATATAGGCATCAATAGCCCGTCTATAGGTAGCTACAATACGGCGAACGAAATCTGCTGGACGCATACGGCCTTCAATTTTAAAGGAGAATACTCCTGCCTGAATCAGCTCAGGAATATTGCGATACATACACATATCCTTCAAGGCCAGCTTATAATCATGCTGATCATCCTGGTCCAGAATAGCACCAGTATCCTCCTCCACCAGCTTATAAGGCCAACGGCATGGCTTCAAGCATCTGCCACGGTTGCCACTCTGGCCGAAGAGAACGCCGGAATGAATGCACTGTCCGCTTTCCGCAATACACATATCCCCATGCATAAAATACTCAATCTCCAGACCTGTCCGCTCCTTGAATAGAGACAGCTCGGAGAGAGTCATTTCTCTGCCTACTACAATACGGGTAATGCCATATTCCTTCAGCTTCTTGATAGCATGCTCGTTGTGAGTGTTCATCATAACTGAGGTATGAAGGGGAATATCAATCCCCAGCTCCTTGGTTAGCTCCAAAACCGCAAAATCCTGCACCAGAATTGCATCAGGCTTAATCTCATTGAGATAAAGCAGATATTTTTTCAGAGGCTCTACCTCCTCCACGCTAATCAGGTTATTCAGGGTTATATAAAGATGAACTCCGTGGGCGTGAGTATATTCTATAGCCTTCTTCAGCATTTCATCGTCAAAATTAGTCTCCTTATTGCGGTGCATGCGCATATTAAAATGCTTGCCCCCCAGATATACAGCATCAGCTCCTGCTTCCACAGCAGCCACAAGGGCATCCCAATTCCCTGCTGGAGCCAAAAGCTCCACGGATTTACGGTTCAAAATCATTGCTTACATTACTCCTTTGTTTATCCTATCTAATACCTAGTCCACAAACTGATTGGCAAAAACCCGCACTATCAATTCATTATATCATATTCTAATTTTCTAAGACATTATTTCTTATCAGTTCATAGGCCATCTGATAATCCATTCCCTTTTGCTGCTGCAGCTGGCGAATGCTATCATACTCTGGATAACAGCGCACTATATCTCCATAGCTGCATTCCTTGGCTTTCACGACTATGCCATCTACCACACCAGATAGCTGACGGCGCTGCATAATACAGCGCTTCATTTTCTCATAGCGAATACCAATACTAGTGGTATGCTGGAAAATAATTCGGGCCATTGCCTCCTGCTGCTGTGGCTGACAAAGAACTGTCAGCATATAGGCCGGGCGATTCTTCTTCATATAGATTGAGGTAAAAAATACATCTAAGGCTCCAGCAGCTAAAAGCAGTTCCTGTACCAAACCCAGAGTCTCCCCATTGCTATCATCTATATTTGTTTCAATTTTGAAAATCTCATCCTCTGAAAGCTCTGTCTCCGCCTCTAACAGCAAAAGCCGTAAAAAGGTTGGCACCTCATATTCTCTCTTGCCTGCTCCCATGCCTACTCCAGCCACTCTATAGCTGGCAGGCAGCTTGTCCATAGTCCTAAGAGCTGCTGCTGCCGCTGCTCCCGTAGGAGTTACCAGTTCCCCCTCTACATGGCTTAGACGAAGCTTCAAACCATTATCAGCCACAATATGGGTAACTGCCGGTACAGGCACCGCCATAATACCATGCTGACAGCGAATAGTGCCATGGCCATCCACCAATGTATCAACCACCACATCATCAATGGCCAGACTTTCCATGCATACGGCAATGCTGACAATATCCACAATGGAATCCACTGCTCCTACCTCATGAAAATGAACCTGCTCCACATCTGTTCCGTGGGCCTTGGCCTCAGCCTGAGCCAATACCTGAAAAATTTTCAAGGCCAGCTTCTGGGCTTCCTCGCTCATATCACTATGGTGAATAATATGACGAATCTCCCCCATCCCCCTATGCTCATGCTGATGGTCATGGTGGTGACTGTGTTCATGGTCATGATGCTCGTGATTATGCGCATGGTCATGGTGATGATGATGTTCATGCTCATGATGCTCGTGACCATGTAAATAAGCCATATCGTGGTCGTGATTCTCATGAGCCTCATCTAGCTCCACCAAGAAATCACACATATCAAGACCGGATTTTTTTACCCTTGATACCTTAGTTTGAAAGCCCTTTACCTCCAAGCTATGCAAAACCTTTGTCAATTTCTCATAATCTGCCCCCATATCCAAAAGAGCAGCTACCAGCATATCACCACTTATGCCAAAGGGCGCATCAATATATAAAACTCTTTTCATACATACCTCTTTACCTAAAATACATTATTCCTTAGCCACAGCCAGCTTATTAATCTGGGCTGCCAAATATCCCGCTCCATAGCCATTATCTATATTGACCGTAGCAATACCATTAGCACAGGAATTAAGCATACTTAGCAGGGCAGATACTCCGCCCAGATTAGCTCCATAGCCAATAGATGTTGGCACCGCAATAACAGGCTTATCCACCAAGCCCGCCACCACACTGCCCAAAGCCCCTTCCATGCCTGCCACAGCAATGACACAATTGGCCTTTTGAATGAGGGGCAGCTGGGACAGCAGACGATGTAGACCGCTAACCCCTACATCATAGATACGCTCCACATGACAGCCAAAATACTCTGCTACCTGGGCAGCTTCCTCTGCCACAGGTATATCTGCTGTACCAGCAGTACAGACAGCAATACAACCCTGATGATTGCGCTTTTCCTTACCGCAGGTAATAATTCTCGCCTTGGCATCATATTTTGCCTCTGGCAGAATTTCAGCAATCAAGGTATATTGCTCCGGAGCAGCTCTCGTTACCAGAAGCTCCCCCTCCAGCTGGAAAAGCCTTTGACATATGCTAACCAGATGTTCATCTGCCTTACCCTGAGCAAAAACCACCTCGGGAAAGCCAGAACGAAATCTTCGCTGCGTATCCAGCTTGGCATAACCCATTTCCTCAAAGGGCTTACGGCGAATATGTCCCTCGGCCTCCTGCAGGCTTATTTCTCCCTTCTGCAATTTTTCCAGTATTTCATGTAAACTGACCATATCAGCGTTCCTTTAAATCCAAATAAATGTCCTCAAACTCCTGTAGAAGCAGATTTTTAACCTTTTCTCTCTCCTGTAACAGCTTTTCCATTTGCTGAGGCTTCAACTGCAGCTTGGCAGCCTTGCCTAGCACCCGAATACGAAAATCACTATAGCCCATTTCCAGCAAAGCAGCCTCAGCCCTCTCCACCTTTTTCAAGGTGGAAAGCTCCAAGGGACAGCCTGTAGGAATCCGAGTTGCCAAACAGGCATAAGAAGGCTTATCCCAAGTAAAAAGACCAGCCTCCTGAGAACGTCTGCGAATCTCCGTTTTGGTCAATCCTGCCTGCAGCAGAGGTGACAGTACCTGCATTTCCTGCAAGGCCTTGAAGCCTGGCCTATCCTTCAAATCATCAGAAGCATTGGTACCATCAAGCAAAACCTTGTAGCCATCTCTGGCTGCCTGCTCCTTTATCAAGCCAAATACCCTCTGCTTGCAATAATAGCAACGAAGGTGGTTGTTTTGCACAACCCTTCCATCATCCAGAGGATTAGCCTCCACAATAGCAAGATTGTCAATATGCAAAAGCTCTGCCAGCTTTAGCACATCCTGCCTTTCAAACTCTGGTTGAAAAGGCCCTTTAACGAAGTAAGGCTTTATATCTGCCCCATATTTTATTCCCGCATACAAAAGATAGGAGGAATCCACCCCTCCCGAAAAACCCAAAGCAACCTTGGGATGCTGAGCAAAAAATTCCTGCAAATCCATATTGTTCACCTAAATGTAATAACACCATGCTCTTTCATAAGAGACTAAGATTAATTTTATATCATATCACGGCGCAAAATGCCATAAGGCTCCACTGGCCTATCCATGCGAATTTTCACGATTTGCTGGGGATGAGGTGCCACCTGAATAGCCTCTCCCTCATCATTATACATTTCCTGCAAAATCTGACGATAGCCAGCCAGATGAGGCTGAAAAATCTCTATTTCCTGCCCAACCTTCATATTGTTCCGCTGTTCTACCGTAGCAAAGCCTGTTTTTTCGTCATAATCCAGCACCAGTCCCACAAAATCCGAGGTCTGAGTATAGCTGGAGGTGCCATATATCTGATCCTTTTCTGTAGGACGTCCATAATAGAAGCCAGTGGTATAAGCCCGATGAGAAACCTTGTCCAGCTCCTCTACCCATTCCTTTTTAATCTCAAATTGCTCTGGGGAAGCAAAATAGCTATCAATAGCTTCTCTATAGGCCTTTACCACGCTGGCAGCATAGTGGACACTTTTCATACGGCCTTCAATTTTTAGACTATCCACTCCGCTGGCAATTACATCTGGCAAATAAGGCAGGAGGCACATATCCTTGGAATTAAAAATATAGGTGCCTCGCTCATCCTCCAACACTGGGAAATACTGACCTGGACGTTTTTCCTCTACCAGAGCATAGTTCCAGCGGCAAGGCTGGGCACAGCTGCCTCTATTGGCATCCCGGCCAGTAAGATAATTGCTCATGAGACAGCGACCGGAATAGGAAATACACATGGCGCCATGTACAAACATTTCCAGCTCTACAGAGCATTTTTCCCGAATCTCCTTTATTTCTTCCAAGGACATTTCCCGAGCCAGTACCACTCGGCTGGCCCCCAGCTCTGCCCAGGCATTCACCGCCGCCCAGTTGGTGTTGTTGGCCTGAGTACTAATATGCAGCTCCACATCAGGGGCATATTCCTTAGCCAGGGTAAATACCCCCAAATCTGCCACCAAAATAGCATCTACCTTGATTTCATTCAAAAAAGTCAAATAAGCCGGCAGCTTGGCAATATCACTATTATGAGGAAAAATATTTACCGTGACATAGATTTTTTTGCCTAGCTTATGGGCAAAATCCACTGCTTCCTGCAATTCCTCATTGGTAAAGTTTCCTCCAAAGGCTCTCAGGCCAAAGGCCTTTCCCCCTAGATAAACCGCATCTGCACCATAAAGCAAAGCCATTTTCAGCTTTTCCATATTGCCTGCCGGAGCCAAAAGCTCAGGTTTTTTCATTTTTTATCCTCCATTTTATTTTCAACATTGCCCT
>DAVZJH010000038.1:0-18001 GCA_052272885.1 Anaerovibrio sp.
GCTTCCCGCCACCTATAGAGGTGGGGGACATCGGACACCTCGTTATATTTACATCCTTAGGAAGATAGTCAACTCAGCAAATCAAGAATTTGTCAACCCTGTTAAAATTTCCCTATCATAATCCTTATTATCAAATATCCGCGGTCTAGTTGCATCAAAATTTGGATTGATAATACTACGGGTTGCATCATAATCCGAGGTCTGAACATCCACAATATCCAATACTGTGTGAATCATATCATCAGTCATATAGGGACGATTTACAGCCTGCTGAATAGCAGCCCATTTCTCCGGATGCAGCTCCTTGAACTTATCAGAAGCCCAAACAATAACCGGAATCTCAATCATATGACGGCTTGGATTTTCCTCAATATGCCCCGTGAAGCCACCTTCATCATAAACAGCCTCTCCATGATCCGGCACATAGATAACGATACTATCCTCCTGTAGCTCCCGATACTTGTCAATAATACCGCTGACAACATAATCATTGTAGTACAAAGCATCATCATATTGAGCAATAACTTCCTTCTGAGCCTCAGTTACATCCAGCTGAATATCATCCTTGGTAAATTTGGTAAAGATATATGGAAAGCGATTGTAATATAGACCATGACCACCCATCAGATGAACCACATAAAAATTCCTGTCAGCAGCCCGCTGGGCAATGGCATCATCCACCAATGGGAACAGAGCTCCATCCTCCAATCCATCATCCTCACGAGAATCACGGATTCTGGTAAAATGACTCACCTTGCTATGAGCGGCATAAATCTGGGCCACATTACCCCAGATACCAGAGCTTTCCTGATTGGACAGCCAATGCGTTTTGTAGCCGGCACTATTCATAATATCAATCAGATTATTGTATTCATACCAAGGCTTATCCGACTCATTATGGCAGAAGGTAAACAGCTTGCTCAGCACAGCAATAGTTGTGGAATGAGGACTTACCACATCCCTGAACACGCTGATTTCTCCTCGATTAGCCATATCATCCAGATTAGGCGTATTAGGCAGATAATAGCCATAAAGATGCATATGATTCCGATTGGTAGACTCACCTAGAATAAATACCACATTCTTGATTTTACCATCATTGCGGGTAAGCTGAATATCCGTATCCAGCTTGGCTGACAGCTCCCGATAGGCCTGAATATTCTCAAAAGCTGTCTTAGAGGACAGCACCAGTCGCTGCATAGGGAACATGGTATCCCACAGCACATCAATATGAAGACTAAAAAGCATCACTGTATAGATTAAGGATACCGCCAAAAGACAGGAGGTAAGTACCTTTTTGCCTACGGCATCAAAATGCAGCTTCTGCCAGGGCTTGTTCAAAGCCAACAGAGCCAGAATACACAATAGAGCAATTACCCCTGCTATCTCCTGAGGCCCTGCATACATGGTGATAAACTCCCCTGCCTCCTTTAAATTGGTTTCCAGCAGAGAGGCAACTACCCCAACTCCAATGAGAGCTGTATAATTATATACCACTACTCCCTCAATCACAAAGGGCACAAAGAACACTACCAACAATATATTCTTCAGCCATTTCTGCGGTCTGACTGGCAGCTTATCCAGCAGAAAAACCAACAACAGGTTGACCACCAGCATAAAGCCAGCAAAGCTGCACATAGCCTCACCATTTTTCTTCATAACCATATAGCAGCACATAGGCAGACAATTAAAAATGAAGAAAGCCAGATAAAAGCCTCCCTGCCGCTGCAGCAGCTGGGATACACCAACCACAAATCTATCCAGAATGTTTTTCATTCACCCAATCTCCTTACTTTCAGACACCTGATTATATCCCATTACAATTGATCCATCATGCGGTGAGTCTGAGGAATAACCCGCACATCCTTTAGCCGCTCCAGAGCCATTTGCTGCAGCTCCAGAACCCTGCCAGGCTCAATAGGCGGTACACCATTCATAGGTGTCACTGGCTGGAGTATCAGTAAGGTATTGTCATCTACAGAAGCAATTACCTCCACAGCCTTCTGGAAATCCTCCTCCACCAAATCTCCCGGCAACACCAGCTTAGCATAAACATCCTTGTGATTGTCCACGGCCAGCTGGAGGAATTCCTTGTGCTTAGACCACATATCCACCCCGGTATTCTGAGGCAGCTTAATATCCATGCTGATAATATCCAACAGTGGCAAAACCTCTGCCAGCCTCTCTGGCAATGTGCCATTGGTTTCCAGCATGATTTTCCCCTGAATCATAGGCAACAGCTCCTGCAAAAATCTAGTCTGCAGCAAAGGCTCACCGCCAGTAAGGCTAACTGCCTGATGAGGCAGCTCCAAAAGAAACTGATTTATATAAGCAGCTGCTTCATTGGCATCCAAAGGATTGATAATCTCCCGAAAGCGTCTGGCCCCAGGAGCAATCTCCACATTGCACATAAGATGCACCCCAGCCTCATTTTCCGTATCACAGTAACCACAGTGAAGATTACAGCCCTCAAATCTCACAAAAAGCTGACGGCAGCCTACATAGCTACCCTCCCCCTGCACGGAGGAAAATATTTCAATAATATTTGTCTGCATAGTCCACCTCACTCAGAATAAATCACAGAGGATTTTGGAGACTCCCAAACCTGAATCTGCTGCAGAGCAATATGAGGCATAGTCTGGAAAAACTCCGCCTTGGCCATTTCCTGATAAACATACTGAGCAATATTCTCTGCCGTAGGATTCTTGCCATCTGCAAAAGCTGGCAGTTCGTTCAGCATCCGATGATCCAAAGTCTCCAAAAGCTCTCTCAGCTTCCCCTTTACCAGCTTAAAATCCACCAGCATCCCCAGCTTATCCAGCTTTTCACCCCGAACTACAGCCTCCACAGTCCAGCTATGACCGTGAATACGATCACATTTGCCAGGATATCCTGCTACACGGTGAGCCGCTTCAAATTCCGCACTTACATGTATCTCAAACATTTTCTTACATCCTTTCAGACAAAAAGAGACCTCCTGAGAGGCCTCCGAAAAACATATCCTTTGTTATAACCCCTGCATTTTCTTACCACAAGGAAATCACCAAGGAAGATATTAGCTCCACCTTGTCATTTCTTCTTATTCTTCATCAGCTGGTCATAGCTAATGGCCCGGGTGTGCTTAGTATGGCTCCACTCATGGTCATTACGCTTGAAAAAGCCTATGAACACAATAGGTATCCATGAATAAATAAACACAGGATACAACAGCAAGTAGAACCAGGCCTTCAGCTTAGCACGAATCTTCAGCAGGATAATCATAGGCAGAATATACTGTCCCATCATAATAGCCGTCATCAGCTCAGAAGGCATAAAGGTATAGATGCTGGTATAGAACTGACCAAACCACAGCTGACAATAGCTGGCAACAATGAAGAAAGTGGAAATCATCAGGAAATGAGGCTGCAGCAAATAAATACAGCCATCCAGAATACGAATATCCCGACGCTTGATACCCTCTTTAAACATGACTGGAATAAAGCGATGAGCCACATCAAACTGTCCCTGTGCCCAGCGCTTACGCTGATTCCAAGACTGCATAAAGGTCAAAGGCTTTTCATCATAAACAATAGCATCATGAGCCCAGGTAGTCTTAATACCATGAGCCAAGGACTTCATGGTAAATTCCATATCCTCAACCAGACAGGTAGCCCGCCAGCCATACTGCTTCAACACATCAGTGGTAATACACATACCAGTACCACCCAAAACAGCAGACAAGCCTAGATTGGTCTTAGCCAAATGGGAAATATGGTCGATTACCCAGAAAGCAATGGCAAAGGTGCCCGCTACCCAGGTATCGTAAGGATTCTTAGCATCCAAATAACCCTGAATAATCTTGGCTCCCTTGCAGAGATGATGATTCATCTCCATGAGGAACCGAGGGTGCACCAGATTATCTGCATCAAAGATACACACAGCATCATACTTCTTGTCCATAGCAAAGAGCTTCTCAAACATCCACTCCAGAGCATAGCCCTTGCTCTTCTTCGTAGGATGAGTACGCTCACAGACAATGGCACCAGCCTCCCCAGCTACCTGGGCAGTATTATCGGAGCAATTATCTGCAATAACATAAATATCATACAGCTCCTTGGGATATTCCAACTGTTTGAGATTCTCTACCAGCTGGCCAATAACCGCCTGCTCATTATGGGCAGCCACAATAACCGCCATAGTTTTCTCCGGGGTAGTGATTTTCTTTTCCTTGAAACGCCACAGACCGAAAAATCCAATAAAGAAAAAATATACTGTAAATAGGAAAATAATTATCTGCAGTGGCACCATTACTATATCAAATGGAAAATTCATGAACTAGTTTTCTCCTTTGGCTTGTAAAATTTTCCCGACTAGGCTTATTTGCCTGCCAGATTGATAGCATGATTGATAATGCCGAAAATAGCGTAGGAAGCAAATACTGCAAACAGCAAGGCAGAAACAATGGCATCCATGCCCAGGTACAATATTGCCAAAAATACTACAGCAGCAACAGCCTTGGCCACCAGATTCATCTTCTCAGCCCCATCACCCTTGAAATTAGGATAATGAACTGTGCTGACCATCAAATAGCCTACCACCATTACAAGCACAGGATAAGCATAGGACAGCTGATTCAAATCAAAGCCAATGCCCTTAAACAGCAAAGTAGATGTAGCAATCAAACAGCCACCAGCTGGAATAGCCAAGCCCATAAAATAGCCATGTACCACATCAGTGCTAACATTAAAACGAGCCAAACGGCCCATACCGCAAACTGCAAAGAAAATAGCTGCCACCCAACCCAAAATACCAAAACTCTCCAGCTGGAGACTATAGGCCAAAAAGGCTGGTGCCGCACCAAAGGAAACCAAATCGCAAAGAGAATCCATTTCCTTGCCAATCTCACTGCTAACATGCAATGCTCTAGCGGAACGGCCATCCAGACCATCTGCTACCAAGGCCAGCAAAATACAAATTGCCGCCTTTTCCAGCTCCCCATGAAAGGTAAAGAGAAGGGAACACATACCAAAAACCAGATTCATTGAGGTTAGACCATTTGGCACCCATGATTTACTAAACATTATTTAATCCTCCCCAGAACGCTCTCACCACCGCGAACCTTATCTCCCTTTTTCACCAGAACCTCCACATTCCGTGGTACAACCAGCTCTGTACAGGAGCCAAATTTAATCAGACCGTAAACCTGTCCCTTGGACATATTATCATCAAGAGTAACCCAGGAAACAATACGGCGGGCCAAAATGCCGGCAATCTGAGTAACAGTCACCCGAAAGCCCTTTTCGTTCTCAATGCCCAGCATATGCCGTTCATTCTCAAAGCCTACCTCATCCTTGTAAGCAGGACGGAAGCGGCCACATACATATTTCTGGCATTTTATCTCTCCCGCAATAGGACTACGGTTCACATGAACATTAAATACAGACAGAAAAATGATAATCTTGGTGCAAGGCCCCTTGACAAAATCATCATCCTCCAGCTCCACCACATCCTGCACAGTACCATCTGCCGGAGAAACCACCAGATGCTCGTCTGTAGGAATAGTACGATCCGGATTTCTAAAAAAATAAGTAAAATAGCATGCCAGCACCACAAAAGGAACTGCCACAACCACCCCAAAACCAAAATACATTACCACTGCCAAGAAGAGAGCAGCTGCAATATAAACATAACCTTCCCTGACTACAGGGCCACGATTCATTATTCCACACCTCCACAGATAAATATATCTGAAGTACACACTGATTAAAATTATTTCTTACTAGCCATAACCTTCATGACAAACTTAGGCAAGGCCAGCAATCTGCCAGCACGGCTAGGCTGCTTCAAGCCACGGAAAAGCCATTCCAGCTTGGCCTTCTGCATCCAGAGCGGTGCTCTCTGCATCACACCTGCCATAACATCCAGAGTACCTCCTACACCAATGGCTACAGGAACCTGCAGCTCCTGGCGGTATTTGTACAGCCATTTTTCCTGCTTTGGCACCCCTAGAGCCACCAAAAGGATATCCGGTCTGGCAGCCTTGATTTCAGCAATAATCTCTGGCTCATCTGCCTCACTGAAAAAACCATTGCGAGTACCTACAATCTTGATACCTGGATACAGCTCCATAGCCTTTTCCCTAGCCGTTTCCGCTACCCCAGGAGCAGAACCGAAGAAATAGATTCTATCCCCTCGACCAGGTGCTTCTCGCATCAGTTCCTGAGCCAAATCATAGCCAGCCACCCGTTCTGGCATTTCCACCCCCAGATAGTTGGCTGCCCAGACTGTACCAGCTCCATCAGGAACCACCAGATCCGCACTATTCAAAATATGCTTCAATTCCTCATCCTGAGTAGCACGCATCAGCATCTCCGCATTGGCAGTAGCTATCAGGGCATTTTTTCTTTCATCTATAAACTGCTGAACTTTTTCAACAGCCTGAACCATAGTCAATGAATTTACATTAACGCCAAGAATCTCAGCTTGCTTTAATGACATTCATCTACCTCCCATATCTATTGCTAAAAAATCCTAACCTATATATTACCACAATTGAAAAGGAATGTACAAGCCTATTTATTTCATTTTCCTCTCCGCATTGACCATTGCCATAGCAAATGTTATTCTATTATATTGTAAGAAATAACTAACACAGGAGGAATTACCATGAGCTTAGACGGTATTTCCATGCATCCTCTTTCCATTGAGCTGGATAGAGTCATTGCTGGAGGACGCATTGACAAAATAAATCAGCCCAACAAGCAATCCATCATTATGACACTGCGGATGACAGGCAAAAATATTATGCTGCATATCAGCATCAATCCGCAAAATCCTGCCATGCATATTGTAGACAAGGCACCAGAGAATCCCCCTGAGCCTCCCATGTTCTGCATGGTGCTGAGAAAGCATCTGGAAACCGGCCGTATTGCCAGTGTGCGCCAATACGGTCTGGATAGACTACTGATTGTGGATATTGACTTTTTGGCTGCCGGAGGCCAGATTATTACCAAATCCCTTATGGTAGAGCTAATGGGCAAATACAGCAATATTATTCTGGTACAGGATGGCATGATTATTGACTCCCTTCGCAAGGTAGGCGCCAATTCCAGCCGAATCCGCACCATATTGCCAGGGGATAAATATATTCTGCCCCCTCAGCAGAACAAGCTGAATCTGCTGGATGTGCCTATACCAGATATTATCTCTGCCCTGCAGACCAAAACAGAGCTAAAGCTAAGCAAGGCCATTTTAGATACCTGTCTAGGCTTTGGCCCTGTTACCGCCAAGGAAACTGCTTTCGGTGCAGGACTGCCTAACAATATTCCTGTAACAGAACTAAATCCAGGGGATTGGCAATCTTTAGCAAATTCTCTAGCCGAAATCAAGGAAGTCTTTCGGGAGCCTTGCGGTCAGGCTTCTATTGTGGTGGACAAAAACAATAAGCTGCTGGCTTCTGCCGCCTTCCCTCTCCATTATTTCACAGAAGAAAATACCCTGACCTTTGACACCATCAGCGCCATGCTGAGCAAAGCCTCAGATTTGGTAGGCAGCTATCAGGTGCCGGATCAGGATAGATTCAAAAAGCTGGTGAAAAATGAACTGCATCGAGCCCAGAACAAGGTGCAAAAGCTGGAGGATGATATTGCTGCTGCTGACAATGCAGAGGACTACCGTATCAAGGCCGACAATCTTATGACCTATCAGTACCAGTTCAAGGATAGACAGGATGCAGAAATCAAGGTTCCCAATATCTATGACGAAGTTGGCAGTGAAATTACTATTGTCATGGATCAGCGACTGTCTATAATGGAAAACATTCAGGCCTATTACAAAAAATACGACAAGCTAAAGCGAGGCAAGGTGCTATTAGAACAGCAGCTGCAGCACTGTCTGGAGGAAATAGACTATCTAGCCTCTATTGAGGCTTCTTTGGAATCCTCCTCCAAGCTGGCAGAAATCAATGAAATAAAGGCGGAGCTGATTGCCAGCGGTATTCTCAGGGAAAAGCCTAAAAAGCATGCTGCCGAAAAGCAATCCCAGCCCTTCAAATTTACCGCTCCGGATGGCTCCACCATTTTAGTGGGCAAAAACAATTATCAAAATGACAGATTAACCTTCAAAATAGCCAATCCCAACGATATCTGGTTCCATACCCAGAACATTCCTGGCTCCCATGTTATTCTCCGCTGTGATGGTCAGGAGCCTGATGAGGATACTATTTTGCTGGCCAGCTATCTGGCGGTTCACTTCTCTCAGGCCAAGGGTTCCTCCAAGGTGCCTGTGGACTACACCAAAGCCAAATTTGTCAAAAAACCTTCTGGTGCCAAGCCTGGCTTTGTAATATTCACCAACCAGACCACTCTCTATGTAACACCAGAGCAGGAGGTATTACAGCCTATCCTGCTTCAAAGCATATAAAAAAGGGGGATTTTCTCCCCCTACAGCTCCCATGTCCCTTTTCGGACATGGGATTTTTTATTTTGTCCCAAGGTCAGGGAACCAGTGTCAAATATCCTCATAGAAGCAATAACGGTTCTTGCCACTCTTTTTGGCCTTGTACATAGCCTCATCACTTTTGTGTAATAGAACATCTACCTGCCCATCATTATTCTTTTCCAGCAGCACACCAATGCTAACAGACAGATTTTTAAACTCATGGTTCATATCAAAGAAAGCCCGCATCTTCTCCATAAAGCCGTCCAGTTTTTGGCACATTTCCTCTTTGGTATATTCTCCCTGCAGAGCCACCACAAATTCATCACCACCCATACGGGCAACAATACCATCAGCAAAACTTCCTTGCAGCAGGGTAGCAAAGCCTGCCAGAGCAGCATCTCCTGCCTGATGGCCATATTCATCATTAAGCTGTTTGAAGCTGTCCAAATCAAGATAAATAACCGCCAAACTATCAGTATTCATTCTTTGCATACTATAGTAGAAATACCGCCGATTAGCCAAACCTGTCAGCTCATCAGTCTGAGCCTGCTGCAAAAGCTTTTTCCGATAGGCCTCCTCCTTGGTAATATCCTTGGCTACACCAACAGTACCAATAAAGTTTCCCTTATCATAAAGAGGTGTCTTGTAGGTCAACAGCTCCATCATGCCGTTAGAGCCCTTTACCTGCTCCCGATAACGGCAGGTTTGACCAGCCAGCTTTACATCCTGCTCTGTCTCAATGCAGACATACTGGCCATCCTCATATTCCTCCGGTGTCAAATCCCAAATATAATAATGCTGCTTGCCACGAATATCTTCTTTTGTCTTTTTCACCGTTTCACAAAAGGCATTATTTACGCGCCAATGCTCACCAAAACGCCCCTTGAACCAAATCAAGTCCCGACTGGTATCTATAACCGACTCCAGCTCCGTGTTCCACAGCCAAGCATCCTTTTTCAGTTTTTCATTATCCAGCAAACGGGTAAAAAGCAATTTTGCTGTAGCAGGCACCAGCTTCACTGGCCAAATATCGTGAAGCTGTTCCAATTCCTGACAGCTTAGCTCCGAAGCCCTGTCTGTACAATAAATACACAAAGCCTCCCCCAGCACCCGCCTTATTCTGTTTATACAATTTGTCCCATTATCCCGAAAGATAACAATATCTATTTTCTCCTCATAACCATCTTTGAGACTATTTTCGCAAATAAAATTATGACTAAACCATTCCCGAGGCTCCACCTCTTTAATGGCCGACACTACAGCCTCATCCATATTGAGCAATAGAATATTTAGATCACATCTATACAAATTGCTCTCCCCCTGTCAGCATACTATCCTATTTCAAGTAGATTGTACTATTCATTCGCTTTTTGAAGTAGTAGACCCCCAATTCCTACCAAGCCAAAATAAATACTCGAATATATTTTATCATAGCGAAAAAGATTACTCAATATTTGTACAATCAAATCTTACCCCATATGACTACAAAAAAATCAGGAGCTAGCCACTATCTCCTATAGATGCGGTCTAGCTCCTATTTTCATATAATATCAACGTCTTTATCTAGGACAAAAGACTTGTGCATTAAATTAATTCATACATATTCTTCGTCTGCTCCAGAATACTGTCACGACGCTCCTTGGACTGGGCAAAATAATCATGGACAGCCTGTCTATCACCACTGGCAATAGCCTGAGCCACTTCCCCTAAGATACCCTGCAAAAGATGAATATGATTGATAATGGCTTCACTATTAGTCATGCAGATATCCGCCCACATATCAGCGTTAGAGGAAGCAATACGAGTAGTATCCTTGAAGCCGCCTCCTGCCAGCTTTAGACAGGCCTCCTGATCTCCGTGGCTTCGATTCAATAGAGTAACCAAGGCCGCAGCAGCCACATGAGGAATATGACTGATAACCGAAGCACAGCGGTCATGCTTGGCTATATCCAAGGTAGTAAGATTAGCCCCAGTCAGCTTTACCAAATCACAAACCTTGTTGTGGATTTCTGCTGGCACATCGTCCTTTTCCACAATTACATAGCATTTGTTTTGGAACAAGTCCTTTTTGGCTGCAGTCACACCGCTCATTTCCCGACCAGTCATGGGATGGCCTGGCACATAATAAACATTGTCTGGCAGAACTTTTTTCAGCTCATTCCAGATATACTGCTTGGTACTGCCCGCATCTGTAATCACTGCTCCCGGCTTAATAAAAGGCAGCAGCTTCTCCACCATAGGTACCATTTGCAATACAGGGGTACTTAGGAAAATAATATCTGCTTCCTTTACCACCTGCTCCGGATTGCTAGAGGCAAAATCCACCGCCCCCAGTTCTACGGCTTTGTCCATAGAGGCCTGAGTCCGACACATACCGGTAATGTATATTTCATCCCCTAGCTTATCCTTAAGACACATTCCTAGAGAACCACCAATAAGACCTACACCAATAATCGCAAGCTTTAACTTAGGCATCAGCCTCACCTCTCAACATAGCTGCCAGCTTGTTTACATCCTCCATAACGGAGCGGAAATCAGCAGGAGTCAGGGACTGCTCTCCATCAGACAGGGCAATCTCTGGATGTGGATGAACCTCAATAATCAAGCCATCAGCACCGGCTGCAATAGCTGCCATAGCCATAGGTCTTACCATGCTGCGACGGCCAGTGCCATGACTTGGATCTACAATAATTGGCAGATGGGACAGCTCCTTGATAGCTGCCACAGCACTCAGATCCAAGGTATTGCGGGTATAGGTTTCATAGGTACGGATACCACGCTCGCAGAAGATAACATCATCACAGCCCTCGCTCATAATGTACTCTGCTGCATTGAGCCATTCCTTGATGGTAGCGCAAAGGCCCCGCTTCAACATAACCGGACGGCCTGCCCGGCCTACCTCCTTCAGCAGCTGGAAGTTCTGCATATTTCTAGCACCAATCTGCAATACATCAGCATAGCGGGCTACAGTTTCAATGGAGCGCTGATCTACCACCTCAGTAACAACCTTCAGACCGTTGGCATCAGCAGCAGTTCTCAGCATTTTCAAGCCTTCCTCTGCCAACCCCTGGAAATCATAAGGAGAGGTACGAGGCTTGAAGGCACCTCCCCGCAGGAACTGAGCCCCAGCACTAGCCACAGCCTCAGCAGATTCCATCAACTGCTCCATGCTTTCCACAGCACAAGGACCAGCCATCACTACAGGCTTACTGCCACCGATTTCCACTCCATCCACATTAACAATGGTATTGTTTTTCTTAAATTCTCTGCTTACCAATTTGTATTTCTCTGTAATCCGCACTGTTTTCTCCACTCCGCTCAGATGCTGCATTTCCAATTTGCCAATCTCAGCTTTGTCTCCAATAACTCCTACAATGGTACGGCTGGCTCCCTTGGACAGGTGAACCCCCAGACCTTTTTCTTCAATTTTATCAATTACATTCTTCAACTCATCCTCAGTAGAATGGGGTGCCATAACGATAATCATAAAAATCTCCTCCAATTATATCATACAATATTTAAATTTGAATACAAAAAAACCGCCCCTGAATACAGGGACGGCTGCTAACCGTGGTACCACCCTGCTTACTTTCGCAAGCACTCTTTTCAGATACTAACATATCCTAGTCCATGATAACGGAGACAATCCGGCGTAACCTACAATCATCCATAAGATGACTTCAGCCTGCAGCTCACAAGTGTATATTCCCAGCTTCCTCTACTGTGTCACAGCAACCCACAGCTCTCTGTCAAGCACCCACTGGATTTCTCTTGCTCATAGCATTTAACTTTATTGGTTCTTATTCTAACCACTTTGACAGTAATTGTCAAGTTTTTTTCAAAATCATAGCGATTTCATCACAATCTGGAAATTTTGGACAATCAATACAATCCTTCCAGATTTTATAAGGCAGTCTGTCCTTATCCACCACCTCAAAGCCTAGAGAAGCAAAGAATTTTGGCTTATAGGTCAGGGTAAAATAGGTTTTTACCCCCAGAGTCTTCCCTTCCTCCATCAGCATCTTAACAATGCCGGTGCCAATACCCTGACGGACAGCCTCAGGAGCCACTGCCATAGCACAGATTTCTGCCAGAGAATCCCAGGTTATATGTAGACCGCCTACACCAATAACCTCTCCATCATCATCCTCAGCCACCACAAAATCCCGCAGGTTTTCATAGATAGTGTTGCGGGAGCGCGCCAGCATTTCACCATTCTTGGCATAAACGGCAATAAGATTATATATTGTTTCTGTATCACTAAAACGTGCCTTACGGTAAAGCATGATACTATTCACCTCAACAAAAAAATTTCCCTACAATATCCCCAAGCCATTACAGCCCAGCTAGTCTATTACCTACAAGCCAACACTAGGGCAGACCTCCACCAAAGGGCATTGGTCACACAAGGGCTTTCGAGCCTTGCAAACCCTGCGGCCATGCCAGATAAGCCAATGATGAGCCTGACTCCACAGTTCCCGCGGAATCACCTTCATCAGGCCCTTTTCCACCTCCAAAGGAGTATCCCCCACAGCCAGCTTCAGCCTATTAGCTACTCTAAACACATGGGTATCCACCGCAATAGCAGGTCGATTAAAGGCAATACTGCTTACCACATTGGCGGTTTTACGGCCAACCCCCGGCAATTTCAGCAAAGCCTCAAAATCTTCCGGTACCTGACCACCATATTCCTGCACCAGAATCTGACAGGTAGCCATAATATTCTTGGCCTTATTGCGAAAAAGGCCACAATCCTTGATTTCTACCTCCAAAGCCTCCAGCCCCATATCAATAATAGCCTGAGGCGTAGGTGCCTTGGCAAACAATCTCTCTGTAGTAATATTCACCCTTACATCTGTACATTGGGCAGAAAGAATTACTGCCACCAGCAACTCAAAGGGATTGGCAAATCTCAGGGCTGGCTTGGTATCCTTATACACCTGCCCCAGAATAGCTATTTGCTCTGCTTTGATTTTATTTGTTACACGCATAAGCCATATACCCAAAACCGGGGAAGCAATTTTCTACTTCCCCGGCCCATATACTAGATAAATTTTCAGTCTAAGGGCATCTCCTGCCTGCTCAGACCAAGACCACAAAACCTACTTTAATCAGTTGGTCAAACTGCGGATTGGAGCAGGGATTCTACCGCCTCTGGCAATAAATGCCTCAGAGCTCCAATTGTTACGAACCTTGACAATTGGACAGCGGCCAAGCAAGCCACCAAACTCAACACTATCTCCCACCTTTTTGCCAGGTACAGGGATAACGCGGACAGCAGTGGTCTTGTTGTTAATCATACCAATAGCAGCCTCATCAGCAATAATACCAGAAATAGTAGCTGCAGTAGTATCTCCCTCCACAGCAATCATATCCAGACCTACAGAGCACACGCAGGTCATAGCCTCCAGCTTTTCAATGGAGAGAGAACCGCACTCGATAGCCTCGATCATACCCTGATCCTCGCTGACAGGAATAAAGGCACCACTCAAACCACCTACGTGGGAAGAAGCCATCAAACCGCCCTTCTTAACAGCATCATTCAGGAGAGCCAAAGCAGCAGTAGTACCTGGTGCACCACAACGCTCCAAGCCCATTTCCTCCAGAACATTAGCAACAGAGTCACCAACAGCAGGAGTAGGAGCCAGAGACAAATCAATAATGCCAAAAGGTACACCCAGACGACGGGAAGCCTCTCTAGCCACCAGCTGACCTACACGAGTAATCTTGAAGGCAGTTTTCTTAATGGTTTCAGCCACCTCAGTAAAGTCAGCACCCTTCAAATCCTCCAGAGCATGCTTTACAACACCAGGGCCGCTAACGCCTACGCTAACCACCTTTTCTGCCTCGCTAACACCATGGAAAGCACCAGCCATAAAAGGATTATCCCCAGGAGCATTGGCAAATACTACCAGCTTGGCACAGCCCAGAGCATCCCGATCACGAGTCAGCTCTGCAGTTCTCTTAATGATTTCACCCATCTGGCGCACACAGTCCATGTTAATACCAGCCTTGGTAGAGCCTAGATTAACAGAGGAGCAAACCACATCAGTAGTAGCCAAAGCCTGTGGAATGGAATTAATAAGAATCTTATCCCCATTGGTAAAGCCCTTCTCCACCAATGCAGAGAAACCACCAATAAAGTTTACGCCAACCTCCTTGGCAGCCTTGTCCAGAGCCTCTGCCACTGGTACATAGGAATCAGTCTTGCAGGCCTCAGCAGCAATAGCAATTGGCGTAACAGAAATACGCTTGTGAATGATGGGGATACCGTATTGAGCCTCAATGTCCTCACCAGTTTTTACCAAAAACTCTGCAGATTTGGTAATCTTGTCATAGACATTGCGACAAAAATTTTCAATATTAGGGTGAGCACAATCACGGAGCGAAATACCCATAGTAATAGTACGGACATCCAGCTTGTTCTCTGTAATCATGCGATTGGTTTCTAAAATATTATCTATTGTAATCACAAAAAGTCCTCCATCATGAATCCATATATTGCAACAGACAATTCCTGATCATATCTGAAACAGCCCCTGCAATATACTATCTGCAGCTATTTTCGGAAATTAGATATTATGCATAATATTGAAAATTTCCTGATTCTGTACCTTGATTTCCAGCTCCTGCTCCTGGCCCTTGGCTCTCAGCAGCTTCTGCAGCTCTGGAAGCTTAACATCCTTGCCTGTAGTTTCAGCCATCATAATCATATTGAAAAAGCCATCCATGATATTCTGATTTACACTAAGAATATTGATATCATTCTCTGCCAAAATATTGCTGACCATAGCAATAATACCAACTCTATCCTTGCCAACAGTTGTAACAACTAATTTCATGCTAATCTCTCTCCCATCATAAATGCAAATAAAGTCCGATATTTAAACATTATATCATAAATAACCCACAATTTATACATTTTTTTACAAAAGTACATTACGAGTTTACAACTGTTTGTCATTCATATGCTTACTTAAACACTGCTTGATTGTTTCTAATAGCTTTTTTTCATTCAAAGGCTTAGACAAATGCATATCCATCCCCGCCAACTTGCTGCTGACAATATCATCAGCAAAGGAATTGGCTGACAAGGCAATAATAGGCACCCTTTCTGCATCCCAACGCTTCATAGCCCTTATTTTTTCCGTTGCCTCCCAGCCATTAAGCCCCGGCATCATAATATCCATAAGAATAGCATCATAATACCCAGGCTTTGAGGCCCCGAACTTATCCACAGCCTCTCCACCGTTCTCAGCCTCCTCCACCTTGATACCATTATCCTCCATCAGGAATTTGGCCACATCCCTGTTCAGTTCATTATCATCCACCGACAAAATCCGTTTCCCTGCCAGAGATATCTCTTGATAATCTCCATAATAATCCAGCTGAACCTGATTGCCTATTTTGAAAGGTATCCTGATAACCGCCTTAGTACCCTCACCCTTGTTACTGGTAAGCTCAATAGTACCTCGCAGCTTATCCGCCAGCTTTTTAGCAATGGACAGGCCCAGCCCACTGCCTACATATTGGGTATGATTGGATTTATGCTCCTGAGTAAACATATCAAAGGCCTGCATCAAAAAATCCTCACTCATGCCTATGCCGTAATCCTGACAGTAAAAAGCATAAACCACATTATTCCAATGACTGCTTTCCTCCTTAAACCAGACATGAACACTGTGGCCAGAAGGAGTAAATTTAATGGCATTATCAATTATATTAGCCAAAATCCGCCCAGCATATACAGGATTTCCCTCCAGGAATCTATGGTGAATAACGTTCTTCCCCCATTCAATTACGAAATTAACACCATTTTCCCTAGCCTTGGCTTCTGCATCCTTATTGATTCCATCCAAAAACTCCGCTATATCAAAGTTTATATTCTGAGGCATATACTCCTGATTTTCCAGCTTATTCATATCCAGCACATCATTCAGTAGGGACAAAAGATACTGCAAGGCTTCCCTGCTCCGCTGGCGGCATTTATCCTGTATCTCCAGATTGTCTGGATAACGGCTTGCCAAATCCACCATGCCAATAACCCCATTTAGAGGAGTACGTATATCATGGCTCATATTAGACAGGAATCTATTTTTTTCCTCCGATTCTCTTTTAGCCACCGCCTCCTTGTAGCGAAGATTTTCCTCCAACCGCTTGGTTTCGCTAATATTTCGCAGACAGCACAGCACATGGGTAACCTGCCCCTTGGCATTGCGTTTCTTTACGATAAACCGCAGCTTCTGCCAATTACCGCTTTTCAGCTGATACTCCGTTATCAATGTATCCTCATGAGCCAGCCTGTCCCCCAGCTTTCTTAGATTGCAAAATTCCTCTATCAAGTCCTGATATGGCTCCGACACCATTCTGCGACACAACAGATGCAGTCTATCCGAGGCACAGCCCTCCCGGCCTGTCAGCCTGTGAATCCCATCTGTAGTAGATATTTCCTCGAAGTAATCAGCCAGCAAATCTATGCGAAAAATTGCATCATAGCTTTTGCCAATAGTGGATATAATCTCATTATTCAGCTCCAGTTCTGCCAAAGCTCTCTGCAGCTTTTCCTGAGTAGAAACCTCTGGTTCCAGAATATCATCCACATGACGGAAGCTCATAAATACCTTGAACTCCTCATCATCCACATGAACCTTCATTACCTTGGTATCAAAGAATTTCTTACCAGATTGGTTAGGCAAGGATCGGTAATGATAGGTAATAACATCTCTACCCAGCAATTTTTCCTTTAGACTCTTACAGTTGAACCATGCCAAAAATTCTGGTCTGTCCTCAAGAGCAATATATTTCTCTCCATATTGCCTTGCATACAAATCAAAGTTTCCCAGCTCAACCTCATCTTCCATCCGCAAGTTCTCTGCATTGGTATTTTTCCCCAGCTTCAAAGTAGTAAAACTGCCCGTATTTAAATCAATATAATAAACCGCTGTAAAATCATAGCACAGCTTATCCATAATCAGCTTGTCCCGTTGGAACCGCTTCATATGCCCACCAGCGGTATCATCATTAATAAAAATCCAAATAGAGAGATTCTGTTCCTCCTTCTTATCAGAATATGGCTTTATCTGCAGCTTGATAGGAACATCATCCAGCCTGCGATAGTAAATCTCCACATCCATGCCAGCCTTCAGCTGAAGGTATACCCTATCATAGTCCAGCACCTGCTCCACCATATCATGATAACGTAAGGCAACCATAGAAACGATATAATCCTCCATAGCCTTAGAGAAACAGCCCCCATTTTCTTCTGCATTCCAGCGAAAATATTCTGGCGACAATATATCCCGAAATTCATCTGTCTCCCTATCAACCACATATACTCCTAAATATTCAGGAGCTATCTGCCTGATAAACTGTTCAGCATCCTGCTTTTCCCTAGACAGCTTACTCATAGCTCCATCCTCCTTCTCCTAATACCATCTCTATTCTGCATCTCCATCACTCCGAACCAGCTGACACAATACCTGCCTTAGCTTAGCCTATGCATATACTATTATTTATTTTCTACACAAACAAAAAAAATCCTGCCACAGCTCTGGAAAAAATCAAATACCACGCTTGCATCTCT
>DAVZJH010000039.1:0-17781 GCA_052272885.1 Anaerovibrio sp.
AAGACTCCGCCCTCTCACGGCGGCTTCAAGGGTTCGAATCCCTTACGCGTCACCACGCATATAATAGCTCGAAGCAAGGCTTCGGGCTTTTTTGTTGCCTTTGAAGGACGAGTTTTTTATTTTCAACGCCCAATCCCTCATATGTAAAATGAGACTTATTCAGTGGGAGCTTTAGACTCCCACTGAATAAGTCAAATTTACATATTTTGTTCTCTAAACATATTTATGGCGAATATCCGCTACATTTATACACAGATTTTGGACTTATGCACAGTTTTGTGGAAAAAGTTGTGGATAACCTTCTGTTTATACACACAGAATCACATTTTATCCACAAAGTTATCCACATTAGAAAAAAATTGTGGATAAATATCCCTCCAGGTCTTGACAAATAGACTATAATATACTCCGTTCGTCATACTGTATACATTGTACTGTATTTCTGATTTTTTGTCGCCTAAAGAACATTTTTTGTCGTAATGCTCATAGATGTAAAAACGGTTTTACATTATACTCTTACTCGTAAGTAGCAATTACTTTCAATTCCCTATTAAGCTCGATATCGATGTTTCCCCTAAACAAAGATATATTCCCATACGAGCTTAAAATACTTTCATAGATAACGCCTGTCGTTACCTAAACATCCTATAATCCCTTTTTAGAAACAGCTGCTCCCCACACCGCAGCTGTTTTCTTATGTCCTGAATTAATTTTTATCACCAAAAAACCAGCCACTGCTGGCAGACAGAAACATTCTGTCCACAGCCTTGGCTGGTTTATCTTTATGCTTAATAAATCTTGTCTACTACAAAGCCGGCATTTTCCAAAGCACGGATAATACGCTGTACATGGTCATGGCCGTGAGTCTCTACAGTTACCTCCAGCATAACCTTCTTGAAGCTGTCAGTTACCTTGGACTGGTTGTGCTCCAGCTTGATAACATTGGCATTCTCGTCAGCCAATACCTGAGATACATGAAGCAGCTGGCCTGGCTTATCTGGCAGCTGAACAGAGAAGCAGAATACCCGGCCTCTGGCAATAAGCGCTTTGTCAATCAGAGCAGAAATGGTGGAAATATCAATATTGCCGCCACTGATAATGGCTGCTACCTTTTTGCCCTTGAAAGGAAGCTTGTTCAAGGCAGCCAAACTGAGGGCACCAGCTCCCTCGGCAATAAGCTTGTGCTTCTCAATAAGTGACAGGAGTGCAGACATAATTTCCATTTCAGATACGGTAATAATCTGATCCAAATACTTCTTGCAGAAGGCATAGGTCAAATCACCAGGAGTCTTAACAGCACAGCCATCTGCCACAGTATCTACTGCGGACAGAGTGGTTACGTGGCCCTCCATAAAGGATTTCTCCATGCAAGGTGCTCCCTCTGGCTCTACACCGATAACCTTTACATTTGGATTGACAGCCTTGGTGGCCAAAGCTACACCGCTGGCAAAGCCGCCGCCACCAATAGGCACCAGAATGGCATCTACATCCTTCAGCTCATCAATAATCTCCAAGGCTGTGGTGCCCTGACCAGCCAATACCTTCTGGTCGTTAAATGGATGTATATAAACATAGCCCTTTTTCTTCTGCAATTCCAAAGACTTGGCATAGGCATCATCAAAGCTATCACCATATAGAACTACCTCTGCCCCATAGGCACGAGTAGCTTCTACCTTCAAAATTGGCGTCGTAGCAGGCATACAAATAACAGCCTTGCAATTCAAGGCTCTGGCAGCAAAGGCCACACCCTGGGCATGGTTGCCAGCAGAGGCAGTAATAACGCCCCGCTTCCGTTCATCCTCATTGAGCTGGCTAATCTTGTTGTAGGCGCCTCTCAGCTTGAATGAGCCTGTATTCTGCAGGTTCTCAGGCTTTAGGTAAACATTGTTGCCACACAAATCGGAAAAATAGGGACTTTCTACCAAATGGGTTTTCTTGGCCACCCCATCCAGCTGCTTGGCTGCCTGGTACACATCCGCAATAGATGTACTGGCCAGAACCTCCTCTATACTAAGCTCTGCTTTCTTTGCTTCCTCTGCCATATATGGGCCTCCTTGTATCTGTGTTTTCCTCTTAGAATATCACCACAGATATTATCTGTCAACAAAAATAGTGCTCCATGAGGTTCATGAAGCACTATCTAGGAATTACTGTTTGTGTTTAATCATATCTACCAGCTTGCCAGCAGTAGCGGACAAATCAGCCAGCTCCTGGGCTACACCAGCAATGGCAGTGGTCTGCTGACTAACGATGCCAGAGGTGGCCTCACCCTTGGCTACTGTTTCATTAACAGACTCACCAATCTGGCTGGTAAACTCCTGAATCTTGTCTACAGTCTCACGGGAGCTATCTGCCAGCTTGCCAATCTCCTCAGATACAACAGCGAAACCTGCACCAGCTGTACCAGCCCGAGCAGCCTCAATAGAGGCATTCAGACCCAGCAGACGAGTCTGCTTGGCAATATCACGAATCAAATTGGTAAATTCATTAATCTTACTGGAAATCTCACTTACATTGGCAATTTCCTTGTTCAGAGCCAACTGGTTCTCGTTAACATCGTTGGCAGAAGCAGCCAGCTCCTCCATAGTCGCAGATACCTGCATGGCAGTTTCGTTAATGGAGGCAGCCATCTTCCGCAGCTCAAAGCGATAATGGCCCATCTTGGAGAAGAAGGAAGCCATCAAGAACAGAGTCTGAGCTGCATACTCCAAACGCTCACGAGGCATAATCTGAATCTTGCGGACAGCCTCAACATACTTCTCAGGATCTACCCCGATTTCCTTGGCATAGGCCCGGAACTTATCCTCATCTGGTGGTGCATTGAGAATCTGACCACCCAGAATGGAACCAATCTGCTGGCCATCTACAATAATAGGAGCACCAAAATCCATCAAGCCTGCATGGCACTCATAAACCGCAGGCTTACCAGTACGGGCAGCAGTCTCACCGCCGTTCTTGTCACACTGTTCACAGCGGCGACATCCCTCAGCAGTGCCACGAGTATACTTCATGCAGAACTCAGACCAGTCAGTAGGTCTGGTAACAGGCTTGCCATCCTTGTCTACGGTTACTGCAGTCATACCAGCAGCTCTGGCAAAGCTGTCCTGGAAGGACTGCAAAAAGTCCATATCAAATACATCTGAAAGCTTAATCTCTTCTGCCATAAAAAAAACACCTCTCCCTTTCACTATATAAGGAACTGCCTTTTATGGCAAGTCCTCTCTTCCCAATTCTTCTACCTTATTATACTCGGAAAATCCCTTTAATACAATAAATATTTCCTTTATAGACCATCATCCTGCCAATCTGGTACATAGGCCTTGGTAGCAGAACTGCGCTGCTGAATAAAGCACTGGGTTATGCCTAATTCTCTGGCATAATCTGTCACTGATTGGTATTCAAAGGTGGTAAGCCTCCGCTTAAGATTTTTATATTCCCCTGCCTTATACATAGGAGTGTACTGACTCATCAGGCTGAGATAAATATCATGGCCAAAGTTCTGCCACAGCCAGTCCAAAAGCTTCATACTGTCATGACGGGCCCCAGGCAATACCATATGCCGTATCAGTACACCTCTAGTCATAATGCCCTGAGCGTCCAAAACAGGCCTGCCTACCTGCTGTACCATAGCCTTAATGGCCTTGGCGGCTACAGAAAAATAATCCTGGGCTTTGGAATATGCCCCGGATAATTCCGAGGAATAATATTTCAAATCTGGCAAATAAACATCCACTAAGCCCTCCAGCAGCTCGATGGTGGACACACTTTCGTAGCCACTTGAATTGTACACTACAGGCAGAGAAAAACCTCGTTTTTTGGCATAGGCCAAAGCCTGAATAATCTGAGGCACATAATGGGTGGGAGTAACCAAATCCAAGGTAGCTGCCCCCTGAGCCTGTTGATGGATAAAAATCTCCCCCAGCTCCTCTGAGGTGACTTCTCTGCCCTTTTCATAATGACTTATTTCGTAATTCTGACAGAAAACACAGCGAAGATTGCAACCAGAAAAGAAAATTGTACCAGCCCCTTTGCCAGTTTCCGGGCCAGCTATGGGTGGCTCCTCCCAAGGGTGCAGGCTGACCTTGGCTACTCTGGCCAAGGCTCCTCCGCCACAGACCCCTGACCTTTCATAGCGGTTCACACCACAGCTGCGAGGGCACAGCCGACAGTCACTAAGCAAATTTCTTGCCTGCAAGCTATCACTTCCTTATTTGAACAACTTGGCGCGAGGTTCCATCTCTAACCATCATTGAACCCAGTCCATAGGGTGAGAGTTTATCTGTCCTTTAGCAGAGCCTCATCCAAAACAGGGCCATATTTAGGCCTCCACCAAGAAATACTCCGTACAGCATCTATGTAATGCTGCAGAGCTGGCTCATTGATAGGACGTCCTTGACTCCCCTCTATCTGAACAGGCTCCAAAGGAATCCTATCGGCCTCCCCCATAAAATCCCTGGTTATCCAGAAGCCATAGTTCACGCCCTGACGGTTGCTGCGGGTAAGACTGGAACCAATAGCATAGTATGCAAACCCTTGTGGGGCTACCATTTCAATAATCGTCGGACCAATATCAATCTGACTGCCTGCGCTATCTGGCAGGAGGGTTCCCTTGTGGACACCTGCTCCCGTTACTACGAAAGGCACTACATACCGCTCGTACATAGATGGCTGTTTGTCAATATTGTACCTATCGGCATGATCTCCCACAATCATCACCAGACAATCTGGATATTTTTCCTTTAGGTTCCTTACAAAGCCTGCCAACTCTCTATCTGCATACCAATAATGCCCCAGCTCATTTACCAGCCAATCATCCTTGGCTGCCTCTGGAGGCAAAGCCTGCCGCAGCTTATCTGCATCAAAGCCCTTGGCTGCTACATCCACCGTATAAGGGGAATGGTTGGACACATTGAGAATGACATTAAAGCTGGAGGTGTCAGGACTAACCTTTTGCAATACCTGGGCATAGAGATATTCATCATCACATCCCCACACACTGCCCTCTGCCTCCTCTGGCATATCTCCTCGGCCATAGAAGTGCCGGAAGCCCTGAGCCTCTGTAAAGGCACCTATCCGCTCCCAAGTAGCAGGGCCGGCATACCAGAAATTGGTGGTATAGCCCAGCTTCTCCATCTGGGGAGCTATGGCTGTAACATAGGGCTGCTTAAAGGACTCCGGCATGGTGGTAAGATAAAGATTAGCATCTGCCAAGCCTGTGGTCACACCGGTCATGGCGGAAATGGTGCTGGCTCCATTAGGCAGCATGGCATTGCAATAATCTGCATCCTCTCCTGCAATAATCCCTTTCATGCCATCGGCAATGTGAAGCTTGCTGTATTTGTCCAAAAGAGGCCAGTTGGCATAGCTTTCGGATACAATCAGAAAAATCTGCTTGGGCTTGGCCACCTGGGCACCCTGAGCCTCCCTACGGAGATAATCATCCAGATTATTGCTATCGGCACTACGGCCAGCCAGCTCTCCTGCCAGCTGCTGAATCTGCTCTGCGGTAAAATTCAGGCCATTGCAGGCCAGCATACGGTTATTCATGCGATAGCCCCGATATATAGCCTGATAATCGTCCAATATAGCCTCGTTCATAAAGCTATCCTTGGTAACACCTACATTTTCCCATTCCAGGGCTGTTTCCCAGCCCCAGCTGCCCCCAAAGACAATCAATCTCCCCAGCACATAAAGCACCAAGGCCATAGCTGCCCCCTTGGCAATGCTTTTACCACGGGAGGACTTGATATACAACTTGTAGGCAGTCCTAGGCTTGGCCTCGCCCCAGGCCAGAAAATATTTCAGACCTCGCCATAGACAAAAGGCCAAAAGAAATGCCCCTGCCAACCGCAAAGGCAGGTTAAATTCCTGCACCAGGGATATAAACAGGGCATACATATCATCATTGCCAGCATTAAAAAGAAGCTGGTGAAAACGACTGTGAAACTGGCCATAGTACGGAAAGCTGGCCACAAACAAGATAGAGGTTATGGTCAGGACCATACCGCTAAGGAGGCTCTCCAATCTGCGCCCCCAAAGTCGTGACAATATGGTTATCAGTCCGGCAGGAACAGCAGTAAGGAGTGTCAAAATACCAGCGGTTTGAATGCTAAGGCGGGAACCTAGCCACAGCGTCTGCAGAAAATCCTCCCAGCCTGTATTTGGCCCCCAATATTCATGCAAGACCAAGCAGAACATGAGCCGGCAAAGAGAAAGGACTGAAAGGTAATATAAAAATACCTTCAGTCCTCTATATATGCAATTCATCATGGTACAATCAGCTGAACACCATATCTTGACAGAGCCTCACATACCTTCTCAGATGGCATGGAGTCGGTAATCAAACCGGAAAGGGTATCAAGGGTAGCGTAGTTGTAGTTGCCGTCAGTGCTAAGCTTTTTGGCTTCGGCTACTACATAAGCTTTCTTACTAACCCGAATAATCTGGGCCTTATTGATACCATCCTCAATGTCATAGGTGGAAACGCTGTTTTCCATAGCATCTACGCCAATGGCACCTACAAAGGCTACATCTGGCTTCAGACGGGAAATGAAATCCATAGTCATACCGCCCCAGAAGCCGTCACGACTCTTGTTAATCTTACCGCCAGCAAATACCACCCGAATCTTAGGATGATTAGCCAGAATCAGCAGAATGTCAATCATATTGGTAACAATGGTCAGCTCGCGCTGATCCTTGGCCAAAAGCTCAGCAATGGCCAGATTACTGGTGGAAATATCCAGGAAAACCATATCTCTGTCATGAATCAGCTTAACGGCAGCATGAGCAATACGGCGCTTGGCATCCACATCTGTTGTCTTGCGCTTGCTAATCTCGATAACATGGTTGTTTTCTCTCAGAACCACAGCTCCACCATAGGTACGCTTGAGACGGCCCTGCTTCTCCAGAGAACCCAAATCCTTACGAATACAGTCCTCGGTAACACCAAATTTCTCACTAAGCTCTTTTACCCTTACTTTGCCATCAGCATTCAGCATATTCATTATGCTTTCCTGACGTTCCTCCAAAAACATAATATCACTCCCTAGTACAAAATATTTCTCTGCTTTCTTCTCTATTGTTTTATTTTGTGCACTAATGCGCAATTATTGGATTACCATTGTTCAATTTTCACTCAATAATGTTTAATAATTCCAATTCACTATTATTCTACACGGAATATTGATTTTTATCAAGTAGAATTTTTGTTTATTGTTTTATTAGGACTTAAAACCCAATAAATTCTATTTTCACAAACATTTTAACAGAAATACAGTCTAACGGTCAACCCTCTGCTAAATTGAGCGTTTACTTGCTTTTGCCCAAGGCTCTGTCCAGAAGCTCATCATAAACCGGCCGCCCCCCCGTTAAATCGGAAATTACATAGGCTGTCAGGGATACCACCAGCAGAGCCAGCATATGCTGAAAGGAGCCGGTCATTTCCAATATCAGAATACTGCCTGTAACCGGGGATTTCACCACAGAGGAAAAATAGGCCGCCATGCCAAAGACAATAATATCTGCATAATACATGGCTGGCAATAGGCCTGCCAGTACCAGCAGCTTGGCTAGGACAGCACCACCTGCCGCTCCCAGCACCAGCATAGGCAGGAAGATGCCGCCTGGCACACCAGAGCCAAAGCAAATCATGGTAAAAAGAAATTTTCCTACAAATAAAAGACACAGAAAGCCAATGGTATAGTCTGTTACCACCAGTGAATCCACCAGCAGATTGCCTCCTCCTAGAATCTCTGGCAAAACAAAGCCCAAGATGCCAGCCAAGGCCAAAGGTACAAGGGGCTTCTTCATGCCGGACAATCCCAGCCTGCTATAGGTATCCAGGGAGTATGCCAAGGCTATGTTGAAAAGCCGGCCCAAGAGACCAATAACAACGCCTGCTGCCACGAGAACATCAAAAAGATTCAAAGGGAGAGGCAGAAGATACCCCATGGAAAATACTGGGGACATACCAAACACTACCTCTGTAACAGTGGCCGCCGTGATAGAAGCGGTAATACCTGTAAGAAGAAGGGCAGGCGATATGGTTTTCTGCATTTCCTCTAGGCCGAAGATAACCCCTGCCAGGGGAGCGTTAAAGGCAGCAGCCAAACCTGCCCCAGCTCCGGCAGTCATAAGGATACGACTTTCGAATCTAGTACGACGACTGGTTTGGCTTAGGCCCTGACCAACACAGGCACCTATCTGAACGCTAGGGCCTTCCCGACCTAGGGACATACCGGCGCCAATGGCCAGTACACCGCCTATAATCTTAGACCAGAGGACAGAAAACCAGTCCATAGACATATCCCCCTGCAGAATGCCCTTTATCTGGGGAATACCGCTGCCGGTGCACATAGGCTCTCGGGCTACAATCAGCTTTAGCAAATAGGCGATAATAATAAAGGAAAGAATATATAAGGCCAGCCATTGCCATTGTCCATCAGCCAATGCTTCCCTGAGATTGTGGTAAATCACAGGACGCAGTATCTCGGAGCCTGCTAATAGATAGCGAAATACACTTATGCTGATACCTGCCCCCAGGCCTACGGCCAGTCCCTCCAGCAGCAGCCGCAGGCTGAATCTTTTTTTGTCTACTAATAGCTCTAGTAGATTGTCAGTTTTTTTGTTCATATTTTCTCCGCAAAAATATTCAGGGCAAAGACACCTAATTTTAATAATAAATTTTGCCTTATTCCATGGAAAATCAAAAAAGGACCTCCTTACGGAGGCCCCCTCTATTTCACTTACTCAGCAGTGAAAGGCAAGAGTGCAATGTTACGTGCACGCTTGATAGCAACTGTTACCTGACGCTGATGCTTAGCACAGTTACCAGAAATACGACGAGGCAAAATCTTGCCGCGCTCGGTAATATAACGACGGAGCTTTGCTACGTCCTTGTAATCAATCTGCTCTACCTTATCTACGCAGAAACTGCAAACCTTTTTACGAGGTCTTCTGCTTCTATCACGCTTGATCAAAGTATATTCCCTCCTTCAATATGGAATATCATTCCTGTTGGAATGTCACCTTCACGAATTGTCGCGAAATTAGTCCTCTGCTTTAACAATCATGTGCTTCAGCAGCTCATCAGTAATCTTCATTACACGATCAGCCTCAGCCACACATGCAGGCTCTGCTGTAACGTTCAGCAGTACATAGTAGCCCTCGGTGCAGTCCTTGATCTCATAAGCAAGACGCTTCTTGCCCCAACGATCCTCGCTGTCAACTGTACCGCCATTGTCAGCAATCAACTTGGTGAACTTCTCAACTACAGCGTTGGTTGCTTCTTCCTCCATTGGTTTAACAATGAATATGACTTCGTACTTTCTCACGAAATCACCTCCCTCTTTGGTCTTTGGCTCCCTCTTGCTGAAGGAGCAGAGAAAGTTTGCAAATGAAATTTGCAACTATCTTGTCCTTTTGACTGAATGAGTATATCATTTATTGAACCTTTTGGCAAGGATTTTTTTGAAGATTTGCCTCAAAATACTCATAGATTTTTAGCCCAATACGCTAATATCCAAATGTGGGAAGCCTGTTACCATTTCCTTAACAATGGCAGTCAGCTTCTCACAGCCACCTACATGGGTGCTTTCCATATTCATTGGCATATTAGGATCGTGGAGGGACATACGCAGAAGTACCCAGCCTTCCCCTGGGAATACCAGACGGATTCCCTCATAGGATGGAGTTGCCATCTTAATGCCCTTGGCCTCCGCCCGCTTTTCAAACTCGGCCAAGACAGACTGGCCATAGCTGCGGAAATCCTCCACATCCTTAATCTTCAAGCGATATTCTTTTTCCTCCGCTGGATGCTGCAAATCCTGAATCAAATCCGCCAGCATCTTACCCTGGGCTTTAGCCTTGGCGGCAGCAATCAACAACTTAACAGCCAGATAAGCACCATCATCCAAATAGTAGTTTTCGCTAAGAGCACCATGACCAGAGGTTTCAATCGCCAATGGAGATACAGTGCCAGCCTTGTTCAGGCGGATGCATTCATTGATAACATTCTTGTAGCCCCGCATATAGCGATGATGCTTCAAATGCAGCTTGTTCTCCAAAAAGTCTGCCAGCTCATCAGAGGTTACAGAATCTGTGATAATGGTGCTGCCTGGATAGTCTGGAGCCAGAATAGTAGCCATCATGGCGATCAGAGCATTACGGCTAACCTGCTGACCATCAGGCAATACAGCACTCATGCGATCCACATCAGTATCAAAAATAATACCCAAATCTGCATGACTGGAGAGAACTGCTCCCTTAATGGCATCCATAGCAGCCTGATTCTCTGGATTTGGAATATGATTTGGGAAATGTCCGTCTGGTTCCAGATAGAGACTGCCTTCAATATCGGCTCCCAGAGGAGCTAATACCTTGTTGGCAAAGAAACCACCAGCACCATTACCAGCATCTACTACAATATGCATTCCCTTGAGAGGCTGGTCATAGTTCTCGGCCTGAATCCCCTGACGAATCTTCTCACAGAGATTCTTGGCATAAATGTCAATTAAGTCCAGTGACTTAGCCTGAGCCAAGTCTGCACCACGCTCCTGAAGACCTGCCGCAATCTCCAAAAGCTCAATGATATTTTCCTTTTCCAAACCGCCGTCCTTGGTAAAGAACTTCAAGCCATTACGATTGAAAGGCAAATGGCTGGCGGTAATCATGATGGAGCCATCCATTGCAGTTTCTGGGAAAACAATGGACATAAACATGGCTGGAGTAGATGCCATATGACAGTCATAGGCCTGAGCTTCCTCTGCCAGAATACCCTGCAGAGCAGCTTCCTTCAGGCTGGTAGCAGACAAACGGGAATCATGGCCTACAGCCAGCTTCAATTCCCTAGCAGGACGGCCCAGCTTCTTGCTCAAAAATTTTACAAAGGCGGCAGCAATCAGGTTAGCTGCCTCTGGGCGCAGGTTAACCTTTTCCCCCTCTACACCTTCTAGGGCAATGCCACGAACATCGCTGCCATTCTGCAATTTCATCAATTCTTTTTCTGTCATATTATGCAACTCCTTGTATATATTATTATAGTCTACAGCTGTATTTCTTCATATTTGTCAATAATTCTATCTGCCAAAGACAAATCCTGCTGGCCAGAGTTAGGATTCCGAACCGCAATACACTGCATACCGGCAGCCTTGGCCGCCTTCACTCCAGAAGCAGCATCCTCCACAACAGTGCAATCGGCAGGATTTACCCCCAGCCTCTTTGCAGCCAGCACATATATGGCTGGATCTGG
Source organism: Anaerovibrio sp. (assembly GCA_052272885.1). Taxonomy (GTDB): domain Bacteria; phylum Bacillota; class Negativicutes; order Selenomonadales; family Selenomonadaceae; genus Anaerovibrio. Next base: position 11,249 of record DAVZJH010000039.1, read on the forward strand.
CTTGGCATGCTCCACCTCATCTCCTGTGGTCAAAGCATCGAAATACTCAATAATGCCAAATCTGGTTAGGACATTATTGACCATAGGCCGTACTGAGGAAGAGCCCAGACCTATTTTGTATTCCTTGGCCTTCAAGCGCTGCAATAGCTCCAGAAGTCCTGGTATGGCCTTAATGGTGACATCATTATTGAGAATGTCCATGTATTTCTCATGTTTTTTGCCAGCCATAACCTGCCATTCCTCAGTGAAAACCTCTGGAAATTTGGCCTTCATATCCAGCCAGAAGGATTTGGAGCTGCGGCCTACATATTTGTCCAGGCCTATTTCCTGGGCACTAAGGGTGATGCCATATTCCCGCAGGGTAGCCATTTTGGCTCTGGCGTGTATAGGCTCGCTGTCAATAATAACACCATCCATGTCAAAAATAAATGCTTTGTTGTTCATATTTTCCTTTCTATATTTCCTCACTCATCTTGGGGCTTAATGGTTCCATGCTCGTAAGCTAGCAACAGGCTGTACAAATCCGTGATTTTCTCCTGTATCACCCTGCCTTCATCTGTATCTCCCACAGAGGTGATTTTAGACTGGAGCTCAATGGTACGGGATACAGATTCAATATCCTTATTGTTCCGCAAAGCTTCCCTGACATCAGCCACATTTTGGTGTTCCAAAAGTCTAAAGCCTCGGGAATTGTAAATCAGTGTATAGCCGGAAATACCAGTTTTCTGATGATAAGCCCGACAGAAGCCGCCATCTATACACAGAGCCTTGCCATTGGCTTTGATAGGGGTCTCCCCCTTGGATACCTTCACTGGCACATGACCGTTAATAATATGTCCATCCTTTGGATTCAGGCCAAATTCCTCCAGCAGCTCCTCACAGATTTCCTCCCGGTCAATAAGCTCATAATAAGGATCAGAAGGCTCCTTCCAGGTGCTTTCATCCTCCAAAAACATACGCTCAAAGGTGGTAAATTCTCGCCCAGAAATAGGGGAAAGCAAACCATTCCACAGGAACCACATAAAGTCCAAGGCCTTTTGCTCCTTGGTGGCTCTGGCCTTGCGAGCCATCTGATCACAAAAATCCATATAGGCCTTACCCTTGTAAGGCTTGCCATCAAAGGAAACCTCCTTCATGGTGCCATCCCAATTCAGGGGAATACAGCCATGAAATAGCAGGTTCTGATTACAGCAGGTATAGACACTGCCCTTCTTGTAGATAAATTCCACATGGCGCTGCAGCCGTTCACTTTCAATAAAGTAGGACTTCAAATCCCCAATAATCTGCTTTTCTTCATCCGTCAGCTCATAAGGATTCTTAGGATCCACTGTAGGGAAATAGGCACTGCTTAGCTCATAGCGCTTGCCATTAAGGCTATAGAAGCTGGAATTATAATCCACATTCTGCAGCTGGAGACGGCTTTCCATTTTGAAATCCGGATTCCGAAGAATCAGCTGTCCCTCCAGCTTGAACATTATCATGGAAATAGCCTTTTCTGATGCCTTGAGTGGATTTTCATCTGGATATATCCGCTGGGCATACATGGTGAGAGGCCGCAGGCTAATGGCATAGCCCTTTTCCAGCACCTCGGTATTTTTATATCGCAAACTGTTTCTTACTACCCCGGCAATACATACCTCACTGCCACTGGCAGCTCCCATCCACAAAATATCGTGGTTGCCCCACTGAATATCCAGAGAATGATAGTCCAGCACCATATCCAGGATGGTATCCGGCCGATTGCCTCGGTCAAAGAAATCTCCAATAATATGCATATGGCCTACAGCCAGACATTTTATCAGACTGGTTAGAGCCACAATAAAATCTGCCGCTCCTCCCACCTGCACAATCATATTAAGCAGCCTTTTACTGTAAAGGAACTGCGCTCTATCTGCCTCTGGATGGGTATTAAACAGTTCCGCAATTACACTTCGGTAGTTTTTAGGAATAAAGCTTTTCACCTTGGCCAAAGGATATTTGTAGGTCATCAGCTTGCTAACCTCCAACAGACGGGATAGATTTTCCCGATACCATTCAGGAGTATTGCGCCGCTCTGCCTCCAGCTGTTGGATTTTCTCCACAGGATAATATATTAGGGTGCAGAATTCCGCCTTTTCTTCATCTGTTAATCTGGCCCCAAAAACATAGTCTACTTTTTCCTTAATAACACCAGAGCAATTATTGAGAATATGGTAAAAAAGCTCATATTCACCGTGCAAATCGCTGACAAAATGCTCTACTGACTTAGGCAGGCACAGGCTGGCTTGAAGATTTATTAAATCTGCATAAACAGCCTCCTTGGTAGGATATTTTTCCGCCAACAACCGCAAATACTTTTGCTTTTGCCGCTGCATGGTATTTGCCGAATTAATCATACTACCTCCCTTTCCAATTCCGGCAGTCATTACCCCCTATATACTGCTACAGAATCTTGCATATTCAAAATACTTCTTCTCTAAATATTCGCTTCAAAAAAATTTCCCTTCTCTTATTATAACATTTACATTGTTTAAAGAAAATGCCTCCCCCCCTTCTTTCCGTAGCGAAATCTAAGGATTGATGAAATTTCCTCTTTCTGCAAATAGATATAGCCAGCTTATTTGATGTGAAAAGAAAGTCGCTGTAGAAAGCAGAATTTTCCCTATCTGCTTCTCTACAGCGACATAGCCCTACTATTTAATTGCGAAAATGTTTTATTTCAGCAGATTCAGGAACCAGCTGGAGTTCTGATAGGACTGAGCCAGCATAGCTTGGGTGGTCTGCATCAAAATATTATCAGAAGCCAGATTGGTTATTTCCTTGGCCATATCTGCTCCAATTAAGGTGGTCTGAGCTGCCGTAAGGTTCTCAGACTCGGTATTCAGATTCTTGTAGGTATATTCCAAGCGGCTGCTGACAGCACCTACAGTGGTGGACTGATCCAGCACCTTGCTAATGGCATTGTCTATAACAGCCAAAGCTGCCTGAGCATCCTCTGCGGTGGCCACACTAAGACAGGAACCATCGCTGCCCTGCAAACCTAAAGCACGAGCAGAAATATTCCCCAGCCCTACCTTGATGGATTGATTGGCATCTGCACCTACCTGCAAGGTAAGAGCGTTGCCTGAGCGGTTCTCTGCTGCCCCTATGGACTCATAGAAATTATTAAAGACATTGTTTACAGCTTTCCGCTCCTGACCATCTGCTGTCTGAACAGAAATGGCGAAACCTGCAATCTCTCCCGCCCTGCCGGCCTGAGCAGCCTTGACTGTAATGGCGTTTTTCCCATCTGGAGTATTCAAGGTCTTGCCACTGGCATCTGTACCAATTTCCTTGGTACTGCCTATATTGGTATCAAAAATATCTCCAATACCAGCCTTCTGGCCAGCCTGATTGGCACTGTCAAAAATATCTGCCAAGGTAGCATTGCCTGCCTTGAAGCTATTGGTATAGGTCTTGCCATCCTTAACAAAGGAAACAGTAACTGTATCTGTGGCCTGAATCTCCATGCTATCACCATGACGATAAGCCAAATCTGTCAACTTGGTATCCCCAGCGGTATCTGCGCTGAAAGTCTTATTGGTATAAGCCTGGGTGGTCATACTGCTCTGACCGCCATGACTGCCATCCATTAAGCTCATGCCGTTATATTCCACCAGTGAATTATCTGTAATCTGATCAATATACTGGTTAAACTCCTTCTGAATGCTGGCTCTGTCACTATCCTTAGCGGTGGAGTTGGCAGCGGCCAAAGCCCGCTCCCGCATAGTGGCAAGAATATCCAGAGTATTACTCATGGCTCCATCGGCTACCTTTAGCATAGCAGAACCAGTCTGAGTATTGGCTGCTGCTTGGTCTAAGGCGCCGATACGAATCCCCATCTTGGTGCCAATGGCATAAACGGAAGGGTTGTCTGCCGGACTATTTACCTTATTGCCTGTGGCAATGGCTGTCATATGCTTGTTAAAGGATTTATTCGCTCTATTCAGTTGATTCAGCAGAGCTAGCTGCTGAGGATAACCTCCTACTCTTGCTGCCATATTAATTCCTCCTTGATTGTATAAACATCCCTGTTTTGATGGGAAAGGCCTAATATTTCAATTGACATTTCTTAACTATGTTATCGACAATAGAAGCTGCAATCTTTATAGGCTTGGAAAGTTTTTTAGATAGCTAATAATTTGTCCTAGCAGGGGTTCAATGCTATAATATGAATATTGATTCAAGGAAAGGATGTACACAATGGGTAAATTTGATTGGCAGCAGCAGCTGGAGCAGCGTCGGCGACGGACTCGCTATGAGCGTATAGGAGTCCTATTGCTGTTGGTATTTGTATTAGGTTTTGGTCTGTGGCGTTTTTTTTATGCTGATTCTCCGGAATACGCCTTGGAACAGCTGCATCAGGCTATCAGAAATCATGATGCCAAGGCGCTGCAGGAATATTGCAGTCTGGAGGCTGTTAGCGGACAGGCCTACGATGACCTCACCAGAGATATGTTTGCCCAGGATGACAATCTTTCCAATGATACCAAGGTGATGTTTGAGCAGTTCTACATCAAAATCAAGCCCCAGGTGGTAAGAGATACCACCCAGCTCCTTTTGGCCTATGCCGACAAGGGCAGCTGGCAGAATCCCTCTGATGACAATCTTCTAAAGGGACGACAGCTAGGTATGGATTATGAATATCTGATTGAGCGTTCTCAGCTAAGAAATACCAGCATTGTAAAAATAGACAAAATTGACCGCAATAAGGATACTGCTTTGGCCAAAATACAGGTTAAGGATGATTATACCAACACCCTTTTTACTCTGAACCTCCTCATGAATAAGACTGAGGAGGGCTGGAAGGTAGTTCGGATTGTCAACTATCGTGATTATCTGGATTTTGTTACTCCGATTCAGACTTCTGGCCTGCTGACCTACAAGCGGGCTACTGAGGATATTATTGACAAGTATAATGATATTTTGGATACCCAGCAAACCAGATTCAATCAGCTAACTGCTACTTCTGATGGCCGTCTGTCAGCTAGTCAGCGCAGTAAGCTGGCTGATTATATAACATCTGATATTATACCGGCTTTGGAAAAACGGCAACAGGAGCTGGATGCTATTCCACCTAGAGATGGTGCCCAGTATCTACAGGCTCTAAGAGCAGAGGAAACCAAGACCTCTATTGCCCAGTGGCAGCATTTCCTTACAGGTATTCAGAATGACAATCTATCTGAACTGAATACGGCCAATGCCTTTCATAAAAAAGCTCTGGATTTGCAGCATCGCATTGATGACGTTAGCAAAAATACAGCTATTACCAAAATGCCTCAAAGCATTCCCTAAGAACCTGAAAAAATGGATGCTATTCTGTGTATTTATCAGAAAGCATCCATTTTGTTTTCATATCACCAATTATTATTTATGCTCACAGCGCTGCTGCCATTCTTGCTTTAAACATTTCTTCATCAAGATTGGCTTTCTTTGCAGCAGATGCCACGGAAAGAGAGCCATCACGTACCAAGTCTATCAGTATGGCTAATTTTCCTTGACTTACACCTTGTTCTAATGCCTGCTGTCTAATGTGATCCTTTTCGATGTTCCATACCTGTTCCTGATCAAACAATGCCAACATAATGCCCTCAACCTCCGTTTCTCTTTCTCCCAAATAATCACTTAGAAGATCCATGTTGCGACATATTCTAACTATTTCTTTCGCAGCCTTCAATGTTCTACCATACATGGCTACCTGTTCATTAAATACTCTACAAAAACCTATATATTGGTTGATAATATCATTGCTATTCCTTAGATAAATGACCTTCACCTTTGCGTCTATACAACAGTCCGTATCAGGAAAAAACTCATCCCTCAACGATAGCACATCTGGATGATTCCCTTTTTCGCCTGTATATATAACATAAATCTCAGGCTTTGGCATTTGCGCCTTACTACTGCCATAGAGCTGAATTCTTTGTTTGGTAAAATACTCCTGACAGGTATTCATTAAATACATCAAAGAACGAATAACAATATTAGGTGACCATGTTGACTGTGCCTCCACAAGTATCATTAACTTATCTTTCCTAACCAAAAAGCCCAAGTCGTTATAAATTCCATTTAACAGAATAGACTGCAAAGTAACAATCTCCAAATCTTCTTCTGTTATGGATTCATCTTCTGGGTGCAACACGCGATACAGCTGTAGAAGATATTTGGGATTCGAAAACATATCTCGAAAAACAGTGTCCTTGCCAGAATATTTGATTCTTTTTTCTTTGGTCACACCTATCATCTCCCATATACAGTAAAACCAATCCCTACGCATATTATAACCCCTAGATTATTCAAAGAAAATGATTTTTTCATTTTCTTTCAATGGGGTTTCGACGAGGGTGAAGATATTAGCTCCACCCTGTCATTAGCACAGCTTCCCGCCACCTATAGAGGTAGGGGACATCGGACACCTCGTTATATCAAAATTCAGCAAAAAAATCATTTTGCTATTTAGATTCTGATTTGCCGAATACATCTTATTCACTATTAATGGCGATATGGGAGTACCC